>JBPCOR010000121.1:0-12184 GCA_051000035.1 Mycobacteriales bacterium
GGAAATAGCTCCTGCGAAGCCTGTCATCCCCTGTCCCCGTTCACAATGATCCCTTCTAGTCATCGCAACATTACGTTTGGTAGCGCGGCATTGGAGAATTCCCGATTCACCTCACCGGGGTCGGAACCAGGCGGGTCTCCCAGCTCAATTCGTCGCCGAACCCGCGTACTCGCCGATTGGTCAGGAAACGCGAACACGCCGCGGCGGGCGGCCCGTCAGGACCGGGACCGGCGCCGCCAGAGCAGTGCGCCGAGCCCGGCGAGCAGCGCGGCTACCAGCGGGACGAGTCGCTTGGCGATGCTGCCGCCCGCGATCTCGAGCAGGTGGATCGGCTCGTCGACGCTCTGCCGGCACCGCGCCGCGCCGGTCCTGGCGCGGGGCGCGGCGGAGTCGGCCGGCCGGGCGGTGGGGTGCCCGTCCCGGTTCGCTCCGTCGACCGCACCGGCATCCGCGGTGCCCTCGACCGGGGCGGCGGCAGCCGGCGCGGCCGTTGCGGGCGCCGCCGTCGCGGTGGGGGCGACCGGTTCGGGGGCATCGGAGTCACCGCGGAGCAGGCCGGCGAGTCGGTCCGCGAATTGACCCAGCAGCTTGTTGCCGACCTCCTGCATCACGCCGCGGCCGAATTGCGCCGGCCGGCCGGTGATGGCGAGGTCGGTCACCACCGTGACCTTGGTGCCGGTGCCCGCGGCCGCGAGGTCGGCGGTGACGGTAGCCGTCGCCGTACCGGATCCACGCGTCTCCTTGCCCCGCGCGTCGATGACGGCGTGGCGGGTCGACTCGTCCTTCTGCACGAAGCGCGCCTTGCCGCCGTAGACGACCTGGATGGGCCCGACCTTGACCTTGACCTCGCCGGTGAACTCGTCGCCATCGACGGAGGTGATCTTCGCTCCCGGCAGGCACGGCCCGATGCGCTCGATGTCGGTGAGCACCGGCCAGGCCTCCTCGGGTGGGGCGGGGATGTCAAACTCGTGACTCAGCTTCATGCCGTGGCCTCCTGTGGGCGGTGTCAGGTCGCGCTGTCATCGTGCAGCACCGCGGACGGCGGCGCGACCACCACTGGGCGGATACCGAGCCCGGCTATGACATCCGCGAGGTCTGCCGGCGTGTCGACATCTCGGGAGTCACCGACGTCGTCGCAGTCGACCGCGGTCACCAGAGCCGGGTGCGCGGCGAGCCAGCCGCGGGCGCCCTCGTCGCCCCGCAGGCCGGCCGCAAGGTCGGCCCACACGCTGCGGTCGAGGAGCACCGGGTTGCGCTGCCTGCCCGCGTACGTCGCGACCGCGACCACGGCGCCGGCCCGCCAGGCCCCGATCAGCCGGCCGACGGCGGCCGGGGTCACGAGCGGCTGGTCCACCAGCGCGACCACGACGGCGGGCGTCGCGTCGCTCAGCGCGGCCAGCCCGATCCGGAGCGAGGACGCCATCCCGCTGAGCCAGTCGGGGTTCTCGACCGTCTGGATCGAGCCGGCCGCCGCCCGGACCGTGTCCGCGGACGCGCCGACGACGGCCCGAACCGGCTCGCACCCACCGTCGGACAGGGTGCGGCCGGCCCGGTGCAGGAGCGTCTCGCCGCCGAGGCGCACCAGGGCCTTCGGCGCGCCGAACCGTACGCCGGCGCCGGCCGCGAGCACCAGCCCGGCAGCCGGGGCGGTCCCGGCGCAATGGTCGGTCGAGGCGCCCGCTCTCGCCGGATCGGGGGAGCTCAATATCACGCGTCGCCCGCCGGCCGGTGGATGGCGCCCCGCGTCATCAGCAGCGGCTCGCCGCTGCCGCCCCAGCGGATCGAGATGATCTCCGCGGCGATGGCGACCGCCGTCTCCTCCGGCGTACGGGCGCCGAGATCCAGGCCGATTGGTGCGCGCAGCCGGGCGAGCGCGGGTTCGCCGACGCCGGCCTCTCGCAACCGCTCCATCCGGTCCTCGTTCGTGCGCCTGCTGCCCATCGCCCCGACGTACGCCGCGGGCGTGCGCAACGCCACCTCGAGCAGCGGCACGTCGAATTTCGGGTCGTGGGTGAGCACGCAGATGATCGTGCGTGCGTCGACCGGCGTACGCGCGAGGAACCGGTGCGGCCATTCCACGACCACCTCGTCGGCGTCGGGAAACCGCGCCTTGGTGGCGAATACGGCCCGCGCATCGCACACCGTCACGTGATAGCCGAGCATGGAGCCGAGCCGTACGACGGCCGCCGCGAAGTCGATCGCGCCGAATACCAGCAGCCGCGGCGGCGGCGCGAATGCCTCGACGAAGACACTCACGTCATCGAGCCGGCGCTCACCGTTCGGGCCGTAGTGCCGCAGCCCGGTGGCGCCCTGCTCCAGCATCCCCCGGGCATCGTCGGTGACGGCGAAATCGAGACCCTCGGTGCCGAGGTCGCCGGCCGTACGATCCGGCCAAACGGCCCGGCGGGCACCGACCGTGCCAGCCCCGTCGATCACGGTCGCCACCGCGACCGGCTCGCCCACCTCGATGGCGGCGAAGACGTCGCCGAGCCACGGCTGCCGCTCGCGGTCGACGGGGGCGACGAACACCTGCACAGTGCCACCACACGTCAGCCCGACCGCGAACGCGTCGGAGTCGCTGTAGCCGAAGGTCCGCAGCACCGGCTCGCCGGTCTCCACCGCGCCGGTCGCGAGCTCATAGACCGCACCCTCGACGCAACCGCCGGAGACGCTGCCGGCGACCTCGGCCTGGCCACCGACGGCCATCGCGGCGCCGGGCTGGCGAGGTGCGCTCTTGCTCGTCGACACGACGCTCGCGAGCCCGATGGTGCGGCCCTCGGCGTACCAGTCCGACAACGACCCGACGATGTCACGCATGACCGGCTCCTCTTCGGGCTCGCTCGCCGGCGACCGCCGACGCGAGCTCGGTCAGGGCGGCCAAGCTGTGACCGGCTACGAAGTCATCAACGTAGGGGAGTGCCGCGGCCATCCCGCCGGCCACCGGCGCGTATCCCGGGTGGCCCTTGCGTGGGTTGGCCCACACGACCCGGTGGGCCAGTCGGGACAGCCGCGCCATCTGCGCACCGAGCCGGTCGGGGTCGTCGCGCTCCCAGCCGTCGGACAGGATGACCACCACCGCGCCGCGGGCCATACCACGGCGGCCGTAGCGGTCCAGGAACTCCCCCAGTCCCGCGCCCAGGCGGGTACCGCCACCCCAGTCGGGGATGGCGCCGGCAACCGCTGCCATGGCCGAGTCCGGATCGCGGACGCCGAGCTCGTCGGAGAGGCGGGTCAGCCGGGTGCCCACCGCGAATACTTCGGTCCGGCCGGCTTGCCGACCGGCCATGGGATCGGTCCGGCCGGCTTGCCGGCCGGCCATGGGATCGGTCCGGCCGGCTTGTCGGCCGGCCATGGGATCGGTCCGGCCGGCGGCGTGGGCGAACCGCAGCAGCGCATCGGCGTAGGTTGCCATCGATCCGCTGACGTCGACAAGCAGGACGACCGTCCGCGGCCTGCTGCGTCTGCGCCGATGGGCGAGCACGGCCACCTCCCCGCCGGTCGCGAGCATGGCCCGGGCGGTGCGCGCGGGGTCGACCGCACCGGTAGTCGCGGCTCGGCGACGCCGGCTACGTCGATGCTCGGGCCGCATCGACAGGGTGGCAAGCGCCCGGTTCAGCGCATCGCGCTCCGGGTCGGCCAGGCTCGCGATGTCCTTGTGCCGCAACACTTCCGCGGTGCTCGCGGCGGCCCGAAGCAGCTGCGCGGCAGCACCTTCCTCGCCGGCGTCATCGTCCGGCGGCAGGCCCGGGTCGGCGAGCGCAACGGGCACGACCCGCAGCAGCGTGTTCCGCCGGGTCTGGTGCATCGGCGGCTGATCGGCGTCGTAACAAGCGGCGAAGATCTCGTCATAGCGGGCGATATCGTCTCGACTGGCGCACAGGCTGGACCGTCCGGCCCAATACACGTCGTCGCGGCGGCCCGGGTCCAGGGCAGCGACGGCGCGGACGGCGTGGGTGACCCGGTCGGGTGTGGCTGGCACCCCGGCCGCCCGCAACGCATGGCCGAGCCCGACCATGACCCGCACGGGATCGGTCATCACGCCGTGCCGGGTGTGCACCGGCCCGAGCGCCGCCCCCCGGACACCGCCGCCGGCGTCACGGCGACCGGCCGGCGAGCGCGCGGGCGAGTGCCTCGGTCACGTCGAGCCGGCCGACCCTCGCCGCATCCTCGCGGTACTTGACGACAGCGCCGAGCGTCGCGGCGACGGTGTCGGGGTCGAGCTGGTCGACGCCGAGGGCGGTCGCGGCGCGGACCCAGTCGATGGTCTCGGCGACGCCCGGCGGCTTCTGCAGCTGCAGGCCACGCAGCGTCTGGGTGACCGCGGTGACCTCGGCGACGAGGCGCTCGGAGGCTTCGGGCACCCGCACCCGCACGATCGCCGCCTCCCGCGCGATGTCGGGATGCTCGATCCAGTGGTAGAGGCAACGCCGCTTCAGCGCGTCGTGCACGTCACGGGTGCGGTTGGAGGTGACGACCACCACCGGCGGGCGCTCGGCGGTGATGGTGCCGAGCTCGGGCACCGTGACCGAGAAGTCGGCGAGCACCTCGAGCAGGAACGCCTCGAATTCATCGTCCGCGCGGTCGATCTCGTCGATCAGCAGTACCGACGGCGTCTGCTCGATCGCCTGCAGCAGCGGCCGGGCCAGCAGGAATCTGCGGTCGTAGAGCTCGCCCTCGAGCCGGCCGACACCGCCGTCATCGCCGGCCCGGCCGGCACCGGCGACACTGCTGGCTTCGGCCGCCCGCAGGTGCAGCAGCTGCCGCGGGAAGTCCCAGTCGTAGAGCGCCTGGCTGGCGTCGATGCCCTCGTAGCACTGCAGCCGGATCAGCGGCGCGTGCAGGACCTTCGCCAGCGACCGGGCGAGCTCGGTCTTGCCGACGCCGGGCTCGCCCTCGCAGAACAGCGGTCGCTCCAGCGTCAGGGCGAGGAACGCGACGGTGGCTAGCCCGGGCTCGGCGAGGTAGTCGACGTCGGCGAGTCGCCGCGCCAGATCCTGCGGCGAGGCGACGCCCTCGGGTAGCAGCGCCTACACCCCCGCCGCATGCCGTACGGCCCGTGCGGTCAGCACGTGGGAGAGGTGCCGCCGGTAGTCGGCCGCACCGGACAGGTCCGACGGTGGCTCGGTGCCCTCGTCCGCGCTCTCCGAGGCGGCGTCGACCCCGCCGTTGCCGACTGCCGCGCCGGCCAGCGCCCGCTCGGTGGCGGCCGCCCGGCGCGGCGTCGATCCCATGTTAGTGAGCCCGATGCGCGCCTCGGCGATGGAGTCGCCGTCGCGGCGCACGATGGCCGCGACGCCGACGATGGCCCAGGCCTGCGCGACCCGGTGGAACTTCTCGTAGTGACTGCCCCAGCCGGCACCGAGCTTGGGCACGCGCACCGACGCGAGCAGCTCGCCGGTCTGTACAGCGGTCTGCAGGTAGTCGAGGAAGAACTCGGCCGCTGGCACGCTGCGGCGGCCGCCGGCGCCGGCGATCTCGAACGTCGCGTCCAGGGCGAGCGCGACGGCGGGCAGGTCGCCGGCCGGGTCGGCGTGGGAGAGCGCACCGCCGAAGGTGCCGCGGTGGCGTACGGCCGGATCTGCCACGGTCGAGGTCGCCTGCGCGAGCACCGCTGCGTGCTCACGCACCAGCGGGTCGGACATCACGTCGTGGTGCGTCGTCATCGCCCCGATGACGATCGCGTCACCGTCGTCGCGGACACCGCGCAGCTCCTCGACCCGGCCGACGTCGACCAGCACCTCGGGGAAGGCGAGGCGCAGCCGCAGCAGCGGCAGCAGACTCTGACCGCCGGCGAGCACCTTGGCGTCGTCGCCGTGCTCGACCAGCGCGCCGACTGCGTCGTCCACTGTGGACGGCCGGATGTAGTCGAAGCTCGGGGGGATCACAGCTCTCCTCCTGCCGTCGTTGCCGTCTGCGTACCGCCGTAGGCGACGGTGCCCTCCGTGCTGCGATCGCCGCCGGCTGACCTGTCCTTGATGGCCCGCCACACCCGCTCGGGGGTGCAAGGCATCCTCATGTCGCCGACGCCGTACTGCCGCAGCGCATCGACCACGGCGTTGACGACGGCGGGAGTCGAGGCGATGGTGCCGGCCTCGCCGACCCCCTTGACGCCCAGCGGATTCGACGTCGCCGGGGTCACGGTCCGGTCGGTGGTGAATTCCGGCAGGTCCGACGCGGCCGGGACGAGGTAGTCGACCAGACTGCCGGTGACGAGGTTGCCGTCGGCGTCGTAGACGGCCTCCTCGAACAACGCCTGCGCGATGCCCTGCGCCAGCCCGCCGTGCACCTGGCCCTCGACGATGGTCGGGTTGATGACATTGCCGATGTCATCGACAGCGACGTAGGAGCGGATCGTGGTCTGCCCGGTGTCGGTGTCGATGTCGACCGCGCACAGGTGGGTGCCGTGCGGGAAGGAGAAATTCTCTGGGTCGAGCACGGCGTCGGAATTCAGGGTCGGCTCGACGCCCTCGGGGAAGTCGTGCGCCGCGAACGTCGCGAGCGAGATCTCCTGGATCGTCTTGCTGCTGCCCGGTGAGCCCTTGACCGAGAAGATGCCGGAGCCGAACTCGATGTCGGCCTCGGCGGCTTCCAGCAGGTGCGCCGCGACCTTCTTGGCCTTCTCGACGACCTTGGCTGCCGCGAGGTGGACCGCGACGCCACCGACGACGAGCGAGCGCGAGCCGTAGGTGTCCATGCCCATCGGCGAGGACTTCGTGTCGCTGTGGATCACCTCGATGTCATCGAACGGCACCCCGAGCGCGTCGGCCGCGATCTGGCTCCAGCTGGTGACGTGACCCTGCCCGTGCGGCGCGGTGCCGGTGACGACCTCGACCTTGTCGGTGGGCAGCATCCGGATGCTCGCGGCCTCCCAGCCGCCGGCGCCGTAGGACAGGCTGCCGAGCACGCGGGACGGTGCGAGCCCGCACATCTCGGTGAACGTCGAGATGCCGATGCCCAGCTGCACCTTGTCCTTGCGCCGCTGGCGCTCGGCCTGTTCACGGCGCAGCTCGTCGTAGCCGAAGAGCTCCATCGCCCGGTCGGTGGCGGCCTCGTAGTTCCCGCTGTCGTAGGTGAGCCCCGCGATCGTGGTGAACGGGAACTCCTCATGGGTGATCCAGTTCTCCCGGCGCAGCTGCATCGGGTCCTTGCCGATCTCGTGCGCGAGGTCGGTCATCGCCCGCTCGATGGCGTAGGTCGCCTCCGGCCGGCCGGCGCCGCGGTAGGCATCGGTCGGCGTCTTGGTGGTGAAGACGCCGGTGCAGCGGAAGCGGTAGGCCTCCATCTTGTAGATGGCGTTGAACATGAACGCGCCGAGCACCGGCACCCCGGGCGTGACGAGCTGCAGATAGGCGCCCATGTCGGCCTTGAGGTCGACGGAGAGCCCGAGCAGCTTGCCCTCCTTGGTGGCCGCGATCTCGATGTCCTGGATCTGGTCGCGGCCGTGGATGGTGGCCTGGTAGCCCTCGCTGCGCGACTCGGTCCACTTCACCGGGCGGCCCAACCGGCGGGCGAGGATGAGCGCGAGCACCTCCTCGGCGTAGACGTTGAGCTTGCTGCCGAAGCCACCGCCGACGTCGGGGGCGATGACCCGCAGCTTCTGCTCGGCGATGCCGGTGGTCAGGGCGAGCATCACCCGCAGGATGTGCGGGATCTGGGTGGCGGAGTAGATGGTGAACTCCCCAGCGGCGGCGATCGGCTCCACGACGACCGCGCGCGGCTCCATCGCGGTGGGGATCAGCCGCTGCTGGATGTAGCGGCGGCGCAGGATGATGTCGGCCTTCGGCTTCACCGCGTCGTAGTCGCCGCCGTCGAAGGGCCACGTGTAACTCTTGTTGGTGCCCTTGTCGGAATGGACGAGCACCTCGTCCTTGAGCGCCTCCTCCATGTCGGTGACGGCGGGCAGCGGCTCGTAGTCGACCTCGACGGCCTCGATCGCGTCGGCCGCTGCGTAGCGGTCCCGGGCGACGACGACGGCCACCGCGTCACCGACGTAGCGCACCTCGTCGGTGGCCAGCGGCGGGTGGTCGGGGTGCACCATGTCCGGCGTGACCGGCCAGGCGCACGGCAGGTTGCCGAGCTCCGCCGCGAGATCGGCGCCGGCGAACGCCGCGATGACGCCCGGCCGCTGCAACGCCGGGGATACGTCGACTCTGGTGATCTTGGCGTGGGCCATCGGGCTTCGCACCAGCGCGAAATGCAGCATGCCGGGCAGCGCGATGTTGTCGGTCCAGCGGGTCTGACCGGTGAGCAGACGCGCGTCTTCCTTGCGCAGCAGCGGCTGCCCGATCACGGCCGGCCGCGTTGCCTGCCCTACCGTCGCCTCGCTCATACCGACGCTCCGGCGGTCGAGACGCCCGCAGCGGATGCACCGGCGCGTTCCTTGGCCGTGTCCGCGGCTCGCCGGACGGCGCGGACGATGTTCTGATAACCGGTGCACCGGCACAGGTTGCCCTCCAGCCCCTCGCGTATCTCCGCGTCGGTCGGGTCCGGGTTTTCGCGGAGCAGGTCGACGCTGGCCATGATCATTCCCGGCGTGCAGTAGCCGCACTGCAGCGCGTGCTCCTGGTGGAACGCCTGCTGCATCGGGTGCAGCCCCGCCGGCCCGATGGCTCCGGACTGTGCCGCGAGTCCCTGAATCGTGGTTATCTGCGCGCCGTCGGCCTGTACCGCGAGCATCGTGCAACTCTTCACGCTGACGCCGTCGACATGCACGGTGCACGCACCGCAGTTGGACGTGTCGCAGCCGATCGGCGTACCGCCGAGTCCGAGCCGGTCCCGCAGATAGTGCACAAGGAGGAGTCGGGGTTCGACGTCGTCGGTGTAGCGAACGCTGTCGACGGTCACGTCGATCGATGTCATCTGGCCTCCGGATGGTGGGTGCATGCCGGAAAACCGCGGCGGGAGATGCCACGATCGATCGCAGCGTGCAGCTTGAGAACACTTGGTCTCACACTAAGTGGCGCGATTGGGTGGCGGAAGCGCCGGGCCCGCGAATGTCCTGGGCAGTCGCACAGCGATCCGGCAAGCCTAGGAGTCGTCCGCGCTCGCGGGTGCGGTCGTGACCTCACCCTGGGCGCCCTCGACATCCGCGTCGCTGCCGGGGTCGGTCGGACCGGCCGTGTGACCCGGCAGGTTCAACTCGGTCTCCCGTGGCCCGCGCCGGAGTACGAAGTACGCCAACGCCGCGAGGAAGACAACGATGGACACCCAGTCGTTGAGCCTCAGGCCGAGGAAGTGATGGGCGAAGTCGCTGCGCAGGTATTCGATCCAGGCGCGGCCGACCGTGTAGGTCATCACGTAGAGCGCGAACGCCCGGCCGCGGCCGAGACCGAACCTGCGGTCCGCCCAGATGACCACACCGGCGGTGCCGAAGTCCCAGAGCAACTCGTAGAGGAACGTCGGTTGATAGTGCCCCGGCAGGGTGCCGACGGCCCGATGGGTCGAGTCGTCGATCCGATGGACGGTCAGACCCCACGGTTTCGTGGTCAGCCGGCCGTAGAGCTCGTTGTTGAACCAGTTGCCGAGCCGGCCGGTGCCCTGCGCGACCGCGATGGCGGGCGCCGCAGCGTCCGCGAACGGCGCGAGCCGCAGACCGCGCCGCCGCAACCCGATCCAGCCGCCCAACACACCGAGGGCCACGCCGCCCCAGACGCCGAGCCCACCGTCCCAGATCTTCAGCGCGTCGATGGGGTGCCGCCCGGCCCCGAAGTACAGCTCCGGGTCGGTGATCACGTGGTAGAGCCGCGCGCCGACCAGGCCGAACGGGACCGCCCACACCGCGATATCGGTGGTCACGCCGGGCTCACCGCCGCGCGCCACCCATCGGCGCTCGCCGATCAGCACGGCCAGCACGACGCCCGCGATGATCGCGAGGGCGTAGAAGCGGATAGGCACCGGCCCGAGGTCCCAGGCGTTGCGGGTCGGGCTCGGCAGGTAGGCCAGAGTCATGAGACGCCCCCGATCGGAGCACACAGCAGGAGCGCACCAGCGGGGGCGCATCGGGGAAGGGTCACGGGCCTACCGTACGGCGTGGCCCCGATAGGCTCGAAGGCGTGAATACCGCCGACCCACGTTGTGCCGGGCAGGCGGCGTGAATACCGCCGACCCACGTTCGGCCGGGCAGGCGGCGTGAAACGGCAGACGGACCAGCTGGCCCGAGCGGTTGGCGCCGCGATCGTCGACAGCGAGCAGCGCATCCTGCTGGTGCAGCAGGCCTACGGGCACTGCCGCTGGGGCCTGCCGGGCCGGCACCTCGGGGCGGGCGTGCACCCCGCGGATGCCGTCGTCGCAGAAGTGCTCCTGGAGGTCGGCGTCGAGTCCCGGGTGACGGGCCTGGTAGGGCTGTACCGGCTCACCGGCGGCGACGACGGGCTTCCCGATCTGTTGACCTATGTGCTGCGCTGCGAGGTCGTGGCCGGCGCGCCGGTGGTCAACGAGCGCGGCCGGATCACCCGGGTCGCCTGGCATTCCGCCGCAGCCGTGCCGCCGCCCATCACGGTCACCGCCCGTGCCGCGGCGGCCGACGTGGCTGCCGGGCTCGTGGGCGTGGTCCGCGACCTCTCCCGCTGAGCCGCCGGTCCGGCCGCGGCCGATTAGCGCCGTACGCCCGCGGCCAGTTCCCGGGCGAGGTCGGCCACCGAGACGACACCGGCAGCCTCGTCGGGGGCGTCGAGGAGCCGCCGCACCAATGCCGATCCGACGATGACCGCATCGGCGTAGGCCGCGACGCCGGCGGCCTGCTCGCCGTTGCTGACGCCCAGGCCCACCGCGACGGGTTTGTCGGTGCACGCCCGCACCCGCGCGACCAGGGCCGGCGCCGCATCGCTGGTCTGCTCCCGCGCCCCGGTCACGCCCATGACGGCGGTCGCGTAGACGAAGCCGCGGCAATGTGCGGCCGCCGCGGCGAGCCGCGTATCGGTCGAGCTCGGTGAGACCAGGAAGATCCGGTCCAGGTCGTGGTCCTCGCTCGCCGCGAGCCAGTCGCCCGCCTCGTCGGGGATCAGGTCCGGCGTGATCACCCCGGCCCCGCCGGCCGATGCAAGGTCCGAGGCGAAGCGCGCGACGCCGTAGCGGACGACCGGATTCCAGTAGGTCATGACCACGGTCGGGGTGCCCGTACCGGCGACCGCCTCGACGGTCGCGAGCACGTCGCGGGTCCGGGTGCCACCACGCAGCGCGATGTCCGCGGCAGTCTGGATGGTCGGCCCGTCCATCACCGGGTCGGTGTAGGGCAGTCCGACCTCGACCACGTCGACGCCAGCGTCGACCATCGCCCGCAGCGCGGCGATTGCGCCTGGCACGGAAGGGAATCCGGCCGGCAAATAGCCGATCAGCGCCGACCGGCCGTCATTGCGGGCGCGGCTGAACGCCGCGTTGCACAGCTCGCGAGTCACGCCTTGCCCAGGCCGAACCAGGTCGCCGCGGTCTCGACGTCCTTGTCGCCGCGGCCGGACAGGTTGACGACGACGACCGCGTCCGGTCCAAGCTCGCGGCCGACGTCCAGCGCGCCGGCAAGCGCGTGCGCGGACTCGATCGCCGGGATGATGCCCTCGGTCTGGCACAGCAGCCGGAACGCGTCCATCGCCTGCGCGTCGGTGATCGCACGATAGGTGACCCGGCCCGAATCGTGCAGCAGCGCGTGCTCGGGGCCGACCCCTGGATAGTCCAGGCCCGCGGAGATCGAGTGGCTCTCGATGGTCTGCCCGTCGTCGTCTTGCAGCAGGTAGGACGCTGCGCCGTGCAGCACACCCCGCGAGCCACCGGTGAGGGTCGCGGCGTGCCGGCCGGTCTCGACGCCGTCGCCGCCGGCCTCGAAGCCGAACAGGTGCACCGACTCCTCGCGCAGGAAGTCGTAGAAGATGCCGATCGCGTTGGAGCCGCCGCCGACGCAGGCGCAGATGGCGTCGGGCAGGCGGCCGAGCAGTTCGGTGCATTGTGCGCGGGTCTCCACGCCGATCACCCGCTGGAAGTCCCGCACGATGGTCGGGAACGGATGCGGTCCGCCGACCGAGCCGATCAGGTAGTGGGTCCGGTCGACATTGGTCACCCAGTCCCGGAACGCCTCGTTCATCGCGTCCTTGAGCGTTCTGGACCCGGTCGTGACGGGTACGACGGTGGCGCCGAGCAGCTGCATCCGGACGACGTTGAGCGCCTGCCTGCGGGTGTCCTCCTCGCCCATGTAGAC
>JBPCOR010000235.1:0-2688 GCA_051000035.1 Mycobacteriales bacterium
CGAGCCCATCGACGACGCCGGCCCGGTCGTCGTACTCGCGGATCAGCTCCGCGCCATCGGCGCCGACCGCCCGGGCGATGGTCCGCAGATGCGCCCGGGCGTAGAAGTGGCCCCCGCTGCTGCCGTAGTCGTCCCGTTCGATGTCGCGCACGACGGTGGCGCGAATTCTGGTGGTCGCCGCCACGTCGTCGAGGGACATGTCGCAGGCCCGGCGAGCCGCGGCCAGCCGCGCCCCGGGTGACCGCGGGTCCACCGCGACCTGGCCGGCCGGCTCATCCCCATCGCCGACCAGGTCTCGTTCGGCGGTGGGGACGCTCACGGCGCGCCTCGGAGCGTCATCACGATCCCGGGCAGGTCATCGGGGGTGACCAGCACGTCGCGAGCCTTGGAGCCCTCCGATGGCCCCACGATCCCCCGGCTCTCCATCAAATCCATCATCCGGCCGGCCTTGGCGAACCCGACCTTGAGCTTGCGTTGCAACATCGACGTCGATCCGAACTGGGTGCTGACCACCAACTCGACCGCCTGGCACAGCACATCCAGATCGCCGCCGATGTCCTCGTCGATCTCCTTCCTCGCGGCCCGCGGGACCGTCACGTCCTCGCGGTAGGTCGGGGCCGCCTGCTCTCTGCAGAAGGCGACGATCGCGGCGACCTCCGATTCGGGCACATAGGCGCCCTGGATGCGCTGGGCCTTGTTCGCGCCCATGGGCAGGAAGAGCGCGTCCACCGCGCCGATCAGCTTCTCCGCGCCCGGCTGATCCAGGATGACGCGCGAGTCCGCAAGGCTCGCGGTGGAGAAGGCGAGCCGGCTCGGCACGTTGGCCTTGATCAGCCCGGTGACGACGTCGACGCTCGGCCGCTGGGTGGCCAGCACCAGGTGGATGCCCGCGGCGCGGGCCAGCTGGGTGATGCGCACCACGGCGTCCTCGACGTCACGGGGCGCCACCATCATCAGGTCGGCGAGCTCGTCCACGACCACCAAGAGGTACGGGTACGGCGTGTAGACCCGCTCGCTTCCCGGTGGCGCGGTGATGGCGCCGGAGCGAATCTTTGCGTTGAAGTCGTCGATATGCCGGACCCCACTCGCCTCCATGTCCGCATAGCGCAGGTCCATCTCCTTCACCACCCACTGCAGCGCGTCGGCTGCCTTCTTCGGGCTGGTGATGATGGGCGTGACAAGATGCGGAACGCCCTGGTAGCAGGACAACTCGACCCGCTTGGGGTCGATGAGCACCATCCGGACCTGCTCGGGTGTGGCGCGCGTGAGCACCGAGGTGATCAGGGAGTTGATGCAGCTGGACTTCCCGGCGCCGGTCGCACCCGCGATCAGGATGTGCGGCATCTTGGTCAGGTTGGTGACGACGAAACCGCCCTCGATGTCCTTACCCAACCCGACGATCATCGGGTGCGGGTCCCTGGTCGCCGCCTTGGACCGCATCACGTCGCCGAGCATCACCCACTCGCGATCGGTGTTGGGGATCTCGATGCCGACCGCGCTCCGGCCCGGAATCGGGCTGATGATGCGGATGTCGGCGCTACGCACGGCGTAGGCGATGTTGCGCGACAACGCGATGATCCGCTCGACCTTCACCCGCGGGCCGAGCTCGATCTCGTACCGGGTCACCGTCGGGCCGCGGCTGAAGCCGGTCACCTCGGCGTCCACGTCGAAGTCCTCGAAGACGCCGGTGACGGCCTCGATGACCTGGTCGTTCGCGGCGCTGCGAGCCTTCGCGGGCGGGCCGCCGACGAGCAGGGTGTCCGTCGGCAGCGTGTAACCACCGGTCGCCGCGAGCGTCGGCTGCTCCGGCTTCGCCGTCGACCTGGCCGCCGGTCGGGGCGAGGGAGCGGTCACGCCGAGGTCCGGCACGGCGACGGTGTCGGCGCTCTGGATCGGATCCGGGCCGGCGGGTCGGTCGTGGTCCGGCGGCGGGGCCATCGAGCCCTGGCGCCGCCGCGATGTCCGGCACAGCCGGACCGGCGACCCCTCGACGTCCGCGTCCTGACCGTTCTCGGCGTCAGTCGGCGGCTGCTTCGGCTGCTTCGCCTGCTCGTCGCCCGGCAGATTGTCCGCCGACACCGGCATCAGCCGGTTGCGAAGCCGGCGGGCCCGGGCCGGGATCTGGTTGATCGGCGTCGCGGTGATCACGAGGAGCCCGAAGACGCCGAGCAGGCCCAGCACGACGGCTCCGACGTAGGTCGTGAGTCCGCTGGTCACCGGGCCGGCGGCGAGCGCGCCGAAAATGCCGCCGGCGGCTCGCCGGGCACCGCCGGTCACCGGCGAGCCGCCGGCGATGTCGGCGAGCCCGCTGACGGCGAGGGTCAGGCACAGCCAGCCGATGACCAGCCTGCCGCGCGCCGTCGGGTCCGGCGCCCGGCGCATCAACAGCACGGCGGCGACCACCAGGATGACCGGCACGGCGGCGGCCGGCGTGCCCAGCACTGTGTGTGCCGCCAGCGCGATGGCGCGCCCGACGGGGCCCGCGCCGTGCCACCACACGCCTAGGGCGAGCACCCCGGCAAGCGCGATCAGAGCGAGTCCGACACCGTCGCGGCGATGGGCCGGATCGAGGTCCCGGGCGGTCGCGGCCCGCCGGCCGACCGCCCGCACACTGCCGCCGACGGCCCGGCCGGAGAGCCGCCAGATCGCCGCGACGGCTCGGCCGAGGCCGGCGCGGAGCGCGCCGCG
>JBPCOR010000251.1:0-4452 GCA_051000035.1 Mycobacteriales bacterium
CGGCGTGCCCGGCCAGAAGCGGGTCCGGCAGACCAGAGTGCACGACGTCGACACGCGTGCCACGTGCCGTCGAGGTGAGCGTGAACGCCACCGTCGAGGCACCCGGCGGGAGGTCGTCGCTGCCGGCCACGCCCCATGACACGACGACCAGGCGCGGCCGTTCGACTTGCAGGTATCGCCCTCGGATGGGTGATCCGGCGATGTCGACCTCGAACACCCCGGCCGGCCGCGGCTCGAGCACGGCACGCTGTCCCATCCACGCGGTCATCGCCCCAGGTGTCACCAGGTACTCGAACACCTCCGCGGCCTCGGCATCGATCTCGATCGACGTCGCGTGCTCAGCCATCAACGCCACCCTTCTTGGATTCGACAGCGGCTTTCAGCGCCGTGAGCTTTGTCGGCCAATATTCGTCCAGATACGAGCGCACAGCCGCCAATCCGTCGGTGTTCACCGCAAACATGTGCCGGGTCCCGGCACGCGTGCCACTCACCAGACCCGCCTCGCGCAGCACGCCCAGATGGTGCGAGGTCGCCTGCTGGGACAGGCCCGTCTCTTCAGCGATCTGCCCAACCGGGTGCGGACCGGAGCGGATCACCGCCAAGATCGCCCGGCGGTTGCCATCAGCCAAGGCACGCAGTGCTTGGTCAGGGCCAGGGTCTGGATCGGCCGACACGGGCGCTCCTCCCGTTGAGGATCACACCCTAACACAAGTGTCCGTTTGTACTCACGGGTGCTGGTGATCTATCGCCGTGAGCACAACGGAGGAGGGGACCGCGATGGCGCGATGCCACGTCCGTCGGCGCCTCCGACGACAAGATGGGCCTGGATCACAGGACTCAATCGGTTGCTGGCAGCCATGCGCTGCCACCTCGGGCCAGCGCCAACCCAGACGCCGCGCTGGGTGCGGCTGGGGTCGAGCACCAGGGCAGTCACTGCCACGTGGTGTGGCTCGTGTGGGGCGGTTATTGGCGTTCAGGTGCGCATGCCGCGCCGTACGGGAGGACGATCGATGACCAGCGTCGGCGGCGGTCGCGGCGCGCACCCGGTGAGTCGGTGTTCGGTACGGAAGATGACAAGGTTGCGGTGATCAGGACGGGCAGCCGAGGCGACGAGCAGGGCGTCGTAGCCCTCGTCGTGGAGAGCGTCGCCTGTCCGTCACGTCTGGGTCGTCGAAGTCGCGGTAGCCGTAGCGGTCACGGATCTCCCACGCGTGCTCGTACGCCGTCTGGGGCCGGTCGACGTACTTCTTCACACACGACGCGTCCGCGATCTGGAGTAGATCGGCCACGGCACATCCAGCGGATCCTCCGGGAACGGGCCGACCGCCCGAACCGAGCCCAACTGCACCGCGAAACCCAGCCGATGCGAATCCGATCGATGCCGCGCGACCAGATCCCGATCAGCATCATCGAGATAGAAGAACCGCTGTACCTCGGTTGGCGATGGGTCGCCGGTGAAGGTGCCATAGGCGGCGGCCTGCTCGTCGCTGAGGAACTCCACCGGCATGGATCACGACGCTAGCCGAACGCTAGCCGCGACACACTGCCGCCCCAAGGGGTCACCACGAGGCAGAAACTCGACCAAGATCGTTCTCAGCGCTAAGCACTGTTCCGTTGTTCCTCAACCCCGGATGCGGTGGGGCGCGTCGCCCGGCGGGGGTGCGTGGATGTCCGGCCGGCGCGCGGGGCCGGCACGTAGCGCATCGGCGGGACGGACGATGCGGTGGGCGCGACGGCTCGCGCACCGATACCGTCGGCGTCTGACGAGTGCCATCGACGAGACCGGAGCGGCAATGACCTGGACCTGGCGGTACGAGACCGCCGACGGCGGAGCGCTGGACGTGCCGGTGCCGGAGGCCTTCGCGACCCGCTCGGACGCCGAGTCGTGGCTGGGCGAGGCCTTTCCGGAGCTGATCGATCGCGGCGTGGCGCAGGTGAGCCTGCTCGAGGACGGCCAGCTGCGGTACGGCCCGATGGGCCTCGATCCCGCCGACGGGTGACCGAACCGCGCCAGGATCGCCGCGCCGTCGCGGCCAGGACGGCCGACCTGCTGCGGCCGTTGCGCGAGCGGCAGCGGCGCTGGTTACGCGGCGAGCTGGACGACGTACCGGAGGACCCGCAGCGGGTCCGGGCCCAGCCGCTCGTCGTACGCCGCGAACGAGCCGATCCGCCCGCGCGCACACCGGCCCTGCAGGCAGCGGCGGCTGCGGTGCTGGCAGTGCTGTGCGACGAGCGCGCCGGGCCCGGCGGTGACTGGCATGACGACTGCGCGGCCTGGGTCGCCGGCCGGATCCGCAAGGTTGCCCGCCGCGCCCGGGGCGCCGAGTGGCACGTTCTTGCCGACGTGCCCGGCGTCACCGTCGCCGACGGAGCGGCGGAGGTCCGGGCGTTCCCGCCGTACCGGCTCGCGGACACGCCGCGGGTGATCGACAGACTGCAGATCGGCGGCACCGAGCTGCCCGACGTGATCCGTCCCGGCGAGCCGCCGGCCGGCCGCCCGGTCATCTGGCTGGCGCCCGGCGTGCCGATGACGGCGGGCAAGGCGATGGCGCAGGTCGGGCACGCCGGCATGCTGCTCGCGGCCTACCTCGACGTCCCCGCGTTGGCCGCCTGGATCGCGGCGGATCTCGCGATCACGGTGCGGGTGGCCGGCGCCGCTGCCTGGTCGAAGGCCACCGGCGGACGGGCGGACGCCGAGGAGCGGTTCGCCGAGACGGGGCAGGTGCTGGTGCGGGATGCCGGATTCACCGAGGTCGAGCGGGGGACCGTGACGGCCGTCGCCGGCTACCCGCGCTGACCGATCCCGCGGGCGGCGGACCACACCGGCACCGAGATCACGGTTCTCGCGACCGGGAGCCGGGGGCCAGGGGCGATCTCGGCAGGGGCGATCGCGGCGGCCCGGACGGGCCGGCCGGATGCCGCCTCGGATCCTGCCACCGAACCTGCCGCAGATCCCGCCCCGGATCCCGCCCCGGGTCCCGCCCCGGGTCCCGATACGGATCCCGATGCTGATCCGGCCACGGTCAGATCGAGGAGCAGGTCGGCGAGCCCGCCACGCGCCCGGCCGGTCAGTCGGGCGCTCGTCGTCACGGCCGGATCGGTCGGCCGAATGACGTGTGCCCCGCTCGCCGCCAGCACCCGAACCAGCGCGGAGTCCTCACCGACGTCGACGAGCGGGAAGCCGCCGGCGCGCAGGTACGCGTCGGCGCGCACGGCAAGGTTGGCGCCATAGACGTGCTCGTGGGAGCGGCCGTGGATCCCCGCCCGCACCAGCCGGCGGTACGCTGCCCGGGCGGCCGGGGGTAGGTCGGCGGGCTCGATGTGGGCCAGGCCCGCGATGGCCGCCGCACCGTCCCGACCGTGCCGCATCAGGTCGGCGACCCACCGGGCCGGCACGACGCTGTCAGCGTCGGTCGACAGCAGCCACAGCTGGTCGGTCCGGCCGCCGAGCAGCCGCAGCGCCATGTCGACGCCGGCGCGCCGTACCTGCGACACGATGTCCGCGCGGTCATCGACGACGACGCGGTGGGGTACGCCGGTGAGGATCCTTCCCGCGACCTCGGCGGTGGCGTCGGTGCACCGGTGGGCCACGACCACGACGAGGTGCCGGCCGACGACACCGCGGTCGACCGCCTGCCGCAGGCTCGCGGCGACGCTCGCGAGACAGTCCGGGAGCAGCGCCTCCTCGTCATGGGCCGGGATGACGACCGCGACGGCGGTCATCTCGCGGCGCGCGTCATCGACGCTCCCGCACGTCGAGCACGAAATCTTCGTCTGCGTGCGCGACGACGGTCCGCCAACGATCGTCGGCCGCGACCTGCGCATTGACCTGCACACCGGACTGCCAGGCGTCGTGCGGGAGCGGCCGCCAGTGCACGCAGACCAGATGGCCGCCGGCGGGTTGCAGCCCGGCCGCGATGTCCAGAATCCCGGCCACGTCGGTGGGCGGCACGTAGTAGAGGAACTCGCTGAGGACGACCAGATCCGTCGACGCCGGCTGCAGCGCCGGCAGGTCGCGGGGCACCACCGCCTCGATGACCGAGACGTGCGGCAGCCCCGCCGTCGCTGTCCGGGCCAGACCGACCGCCCGCGGGCTCGCGTCGGCGGCGAGGACCCGGTCGCACCGCAACGACAGGCGGCCCGTCAGCCCACCGATCGAGCAGCCCGGCTCCCACGCCAGGGCGTAACGCCCGCGCGGCAGGCTGGCGAGCACGATCGCCGCCTTGCGGATCTCGTACCACGATGTCCGCACGGACCACGGGTCGTCCTCGGCGTGCAACCGGTCGAAATGCGTGGCGATCGCGTCCGGTCCGGCGGGCGGTACGGCCAGCCGCACGGCGGCCGGACCGGTCAACGGACCACCTCGGGTCCGACCAGCGGATACCACCCGTCGGTGAAATGAGACAGCACATACGCCGGGCGCACGGCGCCGAGCACAGGGCCGAGGTCGCT
>JBPCOR010000315.1:0-4028 GCA_051000035.1 Mycobacteriales bacterium
CTGCTGGTCATTGACCAGATCGGAGCGGGTGGCAGCACCGTCGCGGCCGCCGCCATCGGCGTCCTGCTGGGCAGCGAGCCTGCGGCGGTCACCGGCCGGGGCGGCGGCATCGACGACACCGGCTGGATGCGCAAGGTCGTCGCGTGCCGCGACCTGATGCGACGCGGCCGCCCGTACGTCGACCAGCCGATGGCTCTGCTGGATGCGTTCGCGAGTCCAGGCCTGGCCGCGGTGGCCGGGTTCGTGACCGCGGCGGCGGCCCGGCGTACACCGGTCCTGCTCGGTGGCGTCGGCTCCATCGCCGGTGCGCTGATCGCCCACCAGATCCGATCCGCGGCGGCGGGCTGGTGGCTGCCCGGGCACCGCCCGGACGAGCCCGGCGTGCCGGCGGCGTTGCGCGCGATCGGCCTGGACCCGGTGCTGGACACCGACGCCGGCTGGTGTCCGGGCGCCCTGGCGGCGGTACCGCTACTGCGGGCCGCGGCCCTCTCGGCCGGCTCCTGACGATCCCGGGCCACCGTGGCCGGGCCACCGCCGATCGGTCCCCCGCCCAGGACCACCGATGAGCATTCCCAGCCCAGTTCCCTGTCGACCGGGTCAGCGCACGTGCAGCGGCACGAACGGCGGCCGCTGCACGGTGGCCGGCGTCGGCCGGCCACGGACGTCGATCACGACCTCAGCGCCGTCGACGAGACCGGCCGACGAGTCGATCAGGGCGAGCGCGATGCCCTGCCGCAGGGACGGCGAGAACGTACCGCTGGTGACCTCGCCGACCGGCGAGTCACGCACCAGCACGGTCATCCCGGCTCGGGGTATGCCCCGGCCGGCGACGCGCAGTCCCCGGAGCAGCCGGCGCGGCCCGGCGGCCCGCTCCGCGAGCAGCGGGCCCCGACCCCAGAACGCCGGCTTCTGCCAGCCGACCGCCCAACCCGCCCGGGCCTGGACCGGCGTGATATCCAGCGACAGTTCGTGGCCGTGCAGCGGATAGCCCGCCTCGGTGCGGAGCGTGTCGCGCGCACCGAGGCCACCCGGGCGTGCCCCGAGTGCCGCGCCGGCGGCGAGCAGTGCGTCCCACAGCGCCCCGGCGGCATCCCAGCCCGGCAGCAGCTCATATCCATGCTCGCCGGTGTAGCCGGTGCGGCATACGATGAGCTCCCCGACGCCTGCCACGGTCCCCGCCGCCGACGTGGTGAAACTCATATACCCCTGGTCGGCCGGAAGCCCCAGGCGGGCGAGCAGGTCGGCCGAGCGCGGGCCCTGTACGGCGACGACGGCGTAGTCGGTGTGCTGGTTCTCGACCTCGACGCCGGACGGTGCGCCGGCGGCGAGCCGGCGGACCACCTCGGCGGTGTTGGCAGCGTTCGGCACGAGCAGCACGTCGTCGGGCCCGCGCAGGTAGGCGATGAGGTCATCGACGACGCCGCCGCTCCCGGCATCGCAGCACAGCGTGTACTGCGCCTGCCCCGGACCGATCCGGGCGAGGTCGGCGGTCAGGCACGCATCGACGTAGTCCGCCGCGCCGGGACCGCGCACCTGCGCCTTGCCAAGATGCGATGCATCGAAGACGCCGACGGCCTCCCGTACGGCGTTGTGCTCGGCGACCACGCCAGCACCGGCGTACTCGATCGGCATCTCCCAGCCGGAGAAGTCGCCGAGCTTCGCGCCCAGCGCGACGTGCCTGTCGTGCAGTGGGGATCGACCGAGCGCCGTCATGAGCGGGCCGTCGTCGGAGCACACAGCGGGAGCGCGCGGCGTCGGCCCGCGGGGAGTGCCGTCATGGCCGGCAGGCTACCGTCGCCGGAAACCGGGGCCGGGCGCACCCGGTCGTACTCGGGCGCCCCTGCCACCCAACCGATCGGAGTCACGCGTGACCACCCTCTCGCTGACCAGTGCCGCCCCGCTGACCCTGCCCGTGGACGCCATCGTCGTCGGCGTCGCGACCGGACCGGCGGGCCTGGTGCTCGCCGCCGGAACCGGATCGGTGGACACCGCGCTCGCGGGCGGCCTGGCCGATGCGCTGGCGGCTCTCGGCGCCACCGGGCGGCTCGGCGAGGTCACCACGACGGCGAGCCACGGCGCGCTGCCCGCGCCGGTCATCGCCGCGGTGGGACTCGGTGACGTGCCCGCGGGAGCGGCCGGGTATGCCGCCGACATGGTCCGGCTCGCGGCCGGCGCGGCGGCGCGGACGCTGTTCGGCCGCGATCAGGTCGCGATGACCCTGGCATCGGTCAACGGCCCGACGAGCGCCGGCCTCGTCGCCGCGGCGGGTGAGGGCGCGCTGCTCGGGAGCTATGACTTCGCCGGGCATCGCGGCGCCGATGCGCCGGAGCGGCCCGCTCCCCCGCGTGCCTTCTCGATCGTCGTCGACAACCCGAAGGACAAGGCGTGCAGCGCTGCGGTTCGCCGGGCGGACCTGATCGCGGCGGGTGTCGCCGTGGCGCGCGACCTCGTCAACGCCGCGCCCAACGAGCAGTCCCCGGCCGCGCTGGCCGGGGCCGCCGCCGCGGCCGGGAAAGCCGCCGGGGTCGACGTCGAGATTCTCGATGAGAAGGCGCTGGCAAAGGCCGGCTACGGAGGCGTCCTCGCCGTCGGCGGTGGGTCGAGCCGGCCGCCGCGGCTGGTTCGCATGCACTACAAGCCGGGCCGCTCGCCGCGCGCCCACGTGGCACTCGTCGGCAAGGGCATCACGTTCGACTCCGGCGGGATATCGCTGAAAGAGCCGGCCCAGATGGAGGACATGAAAAGCGACATGGCCGGCGCCGCCGCGGTCATCGCCACCATCTGCGCGGCGGCGACGCTGAAACTGCCGGTGGAGATCGCCGCGACCGTGCCGATGGCCGAGAACCTTCCCGGGCCGACGTCGTACCGGCCCGCGGACGTGCTCACGATGTACGGCGGCCGGCGCGTCGAGGTGCTCAACACCGACGCCGAGGGCCGGTTGATCCTGGCCGACGCGATCGTGCGGGCCGGCGAGGACTCGCCGGACTACCTGATCGACGTCGCCACCCTCACCGGCGCGCAGATCGTGGCGCTCGGCCGGCGTACGACCGGGGTCCTGGGCACCGACGACCTGCGGGACCGGGTGGTGGCCGGTGCCCGCGCCTGCGGCGACCCGGCGTGGCCGATGCCGATTCCAGCCGAGGCCCGGGGACAGCTCGAGTCCACCTGGGCCGACATCGCCAATACGGCCGGCGCCGATCGGTCCGGCGGGATGCTGGTCGCCGCGGCGTTCCTGCGTGATTTCGTCCCGGCGGGCCTGCCGTGGGCGCATCTGGACGTGGCCGGCCCGGCGTACAACACCGGCGAGGCGTGGGGCTGCACCCCCAAGGGCGGCACCGGCGTGCCGGTGCGCACCCTGCTGGCGACCCTGACCGACATCGCGGCCACCCCGGCGAATTCGCCAGAGTCCGCGAGCGGCTGACCCGGCCGAGCGCCGGCGAGGGCCGCCCGCCGTCACGGCGGTCCGGTGTCGCCTCCGGCGTTGCGCCGCGACGTCCACTCCCGCATCCGCCGGGGGTAGCCCGTCGCCGCGACGTCGTACACCGGGATGGCGAGCAGGGAGCCCAAGCGCCGCGCCCCGCCCTCGCCATTGACGCGGCGCCGGGTCCACTCCCCGTCGGCGGCGACCAGCACGATCGTGGGCTCGGTGACCACCGTCTTCGGCTCGATGAAGCCCTCGACGCCGACGCGGGATGTGACAAAGCTCCGCAGGTGCTCGACGTCGGCCTCGCCGGCCGGCCGGCCGCGACCGCCCACCGGCCGCCGGCCCGATCCGGATCCGCCGCCGGACCTTCGCAACCGGCCTACCATGCCACTGGGGATGCGCACCTCAGGTCTCCTCACCGCGCCCGCGGGTCGTCTAGTTGCGGCTGCCCTCGATCCAGCCGTCACACCCAGGACGAACGGCGGGGACTGGCGGGTTCCCGCGCGGCGCCGGAGCTGTCGCCCGAGACGGCGAACCGGAGCTGTCCACGGGCGCTGCCGCCGCTTCACCCGGCCTGACGCGGCGACCGCCGCAGTGACAGGAT
>JBPCOR010000329.1:0-4067 GCA_051000035.1 Mycobacteriales bacterium
GGTCTGCCCGCCGGCGTGGTTGCCGGGGTCGACGCCGAACGCCGCGAAGCCGTAGGGATGGCTCTTGTCCCGGAAGCCCAGCCACGGCGTCTTTTCCATCGTGTACACCGACGGGTGCTTGCCGGTCGTAGGGTCCGCGGGACCGACACCGGTGATCACCTTCGCGGTCCCGCTGGCAAAAAAATCCTCGTTCGTCGTCCCGGAGACGCCACCGCCCACGAGAAACATGTGCACCGTGCCCGCCGACGTGTCGATCGACTCCAAGTCATCCGACACCGGCTTGGGGGTGAGCGTCTCGCTGCCCCGCTCGACGCCCCGCAGGGCGAGCGAGCGTTCGTAGTCATGCTCGTGCCCGCAGACGACGAGGTCGACGCCGAACTCGTCGAAGAGCGGGCCGAGGGCCTGGCGGATCCCCAGGTCCGACCCGTTCGCGTCGGAGCTGGAGATCATCACCTGGTGCATGCAGACGACGATCCAGTCGATGTCGCGTGACTCGCGTGCCTTGGCCAGATCCCGGCGCAGCCAGGCCCGCTGGCGCCCGCCGCTGTAGCCGCGGGTGTAGATGTCGCCGCCGTTCTGCAGCGCGACGTCGTCGTCCTGCAGCGACACGACGTGCACCGACCCGACGGTGAAGGAGTACCACAGGCCGCGAAGCTCCGCGTCCGTCTCGGTGCTCGGCAGCTGGAAATAGGTCTGGTACGCCGACAGCCCGATCGGGCCGTTGCCGGATTCGATCTCGTGGTTGCCGGCGCACGGCATCCACGGCCGGAACCGGGCCGAGCGGGTGTTGTTGGCGAAGAAACCGTTCCAGGTGAGGATCCGGTCAGGGTCGAGGTTGGCGTAGCACAGATCGCCGTTGAGCAGGTGGAACAGCGGGTTGACCCGCTCGATCCCGGTGACCACGTCGGCCGTCGCGGGTGTCGCGTTGGCGTTCAGCGCGGGGGCGAAT
This sequence comes from Mycobacteriales bacterium, assembly GCA_051000035.1. Classification (GTDB taxonomy): domain Bacteria; phylum Actinomycetota; class Actinomycetes; order Mycobacteriales; family QHCD01; genus QHCD01. The sequence goes on from JBPCOR010000329.1 coordinate 950, forward strand.
CCGCCGTTGCCGTCGGCGCTCCACGTCACGGTCGGCACCGACTGGTCGCCGAAGCTGGTGAAGACGAACGGCGTGCGCCCGCGGGGCGCGGTGCGGAACGTCCCGGCGTCGGGGTGGGCGCCGTCGTGCTGGACGGCGTAGATGTATGTCGTGTCGGCCCGGAGCCCGCCCATCACCGCGTGGTGGACGTGCACCGTGCGCCCGGACGCGCCATCGACGTAGGTCCGCGTCGTCGCATCGGCCCGCGAACCGAAGCCGCCGGCCGCGCTGCCGTAGACGACCCTCGGCCGGCGGACCGCGCCGCCGGTGAGCCAGGACACGACCATCTGCCGGGTCGGGTCGGCCCCGAAGGTCAGGTGCAGGCCCTGCACCGGCGGGGCGCCACCGGCGCGCCCGTCGGCGAGCAGCGAGGTCGTCGCGTCGGCCGCGGCGCTGGCAGCGCCGGAGAACAGAATAGGTGAGGCGGCGGCGGCAGCGCCGGCCACGCCGAACGCGCGGAGCGCGCTGCGCCGGTCGACCGCGTGCCTCGTGGCCGGGTCGTCGGGTCCGGCAGCGTCGTGCGTGGTGGACACCGGTTACCTCCGTCGGATCGTGGAGCTGTCATCGACCCGTCAGGCCGGTTGCTGGCCTGGGTCATTGGGGGCCGGATCGAACGCTAGGCCGATCCGGGCACCGGCCGGTGAACGCCAGGCGGACGGTTAGGGTCGGTCCCATGGCAGACATGCGATATCGACAGCTCGGCGACTCCGGGCTCACCGTCTCGGTGGTCGGCCTCGGCTGCAACAACCTCGGCCGAGCAGGCCGCCGTACCGCTGACCTGGACGGCTCGCGGGCGGTCGTCGACGCCGCGATCGACACCGGCATCACCCTCTTCGATGTCGCCGACGTCTACGGCGGGGGCTCGTCTGAGGACCTGCTCGGACAGTGCCTGCAGGGCAGGCGCGAGGACGTCGTGCTCGCGACGAAGTTCGGCATGGACATGCATGGCGTCAACGGCAGCGACCACGGGGCGCGGGGCTCGCGTCGCTACCTGCGTCGCGCGGTCGAATCGTCGCTGCGTCGGTTGCGCACCGACTACATCGACCTCTACCAATATCACCGACCCGACGGTGTCACCCCGATCGAGGAGACGATCGCCGCCCTGGCCGAACTGGTCATCGAGGGCAAGGTGCGTTACGTCGGCTCGTCGAACTTCGCCGGCTGGCAGGTCGTCGAGGCCGAATTCCTTGCCCGCGAGGCGAATCAGGCTCGCTTCATCAGTGCCCAGAACAACTACAACCTGCTCGAGCGGGAGATCGAGGCCGAACTCTCGCCGGCCTGCGAGGCGTACGGTGTCGGTATCCTGCCGTTCTTCCCGCTGGCCAACGGGCTGCTCGCCGGCAAGTTCAGCCGGGACGAGAAGCCGGCGCAGGGCACCAGAATCGGCGACGCCAAGCCGGACCTGCACGGTGGCGCGAACTGGCCTGCCATCGAGGGCCTGCGCTCGTATGCGGCCGAGCGTGGCGTGGAGATGATCGACGTCGCCATCGGCGGGCTCGCCGCCCAACCGGCCGTCGCGTCGGTCATCGCGGGCGCGACCAGTCCGGATCAGGTACGGCGCAACGCGGCGACGGCGACGTGGGAGCCGACCCAGGACGATCTCGCCGCCCTGGACGACATCGTGCCGCCGCCCGGCGGCTGACGGACGCCCGGCCCCGACCGACGACTGGCCCCCACCGACGACTGGCCCCGACCGACGACTGGCCCGGGCGCAGGATCAGGCCTGATCCAGGCGCGGGGCGATCACCTCGCGCAGGATCAGCGCGATCGCCGCGGTCACCGGAATGGCCAGCAACGCGCCGACCACGCCGAATATCGCGCCCCCGATCGGCACGCCGACGATGGCGGCCGCGGGGTTGACGTCCACCGTCTTGTTCATCACCCGCGGATAGATGAGGCAATTTTCGATCTGCTGGTAGGCAAGGTAGAAGACGGCGGTGGCGATTCCGACCGGGATCGAGACGAAAAGCGCTGTGGCACTGGCGATGACCGCGCCGATCGTGGCCCCGATCAGCGGGATGATGTCGGTGCTGGCGACGATCAGCGCGAGGGCCAGCGGATAGGGAACGCCCCAGCCGTAGACCCGAATCAGCGAGGTGCTCCCGGCGATCAATGCGATGGTGAACGCGCCGCCGACATACCCACCGACGCGGGACAGGATCTCATCGCCGAGCAGGCTGACCCGCCGCCGTGACTTCGGAACCAGGCCGTAGATCGTCGTCTTGATCCGGTTGAACGACGACAGGAAGTAGAGCGTCAGGATCACCACGGTCAGGGTGTTGAAGATGGCGCTCGCGACCGCCTTGCCGAATCCGACGACGCCGGTCGCGACCTTGGTGCCGACCGAGCAGCGACTCGGCGACGACGACTGCCTGGTAGAGCAGGTACACCAGCCCGGCGCCGAACGCTCCGGCGAACCCGATCCAGAGCGGTGACCTCCGGCGGATCGGCGGGCCCGGTGCCCCGAAGCGTTCCGAGGCCGCATGGTCGGTTACGCCGCCAGGATCGGCTTCCGGCGCCGGCCGGTGATCCGCCCCGGTGTCGCCGGTCCCAGCATCGCCGGCGGCCGCATGATCGTCGGGCGCATCGTGGTCAGGCGCGGGCGTCGCGATCATCGCTCGCCACGGTCTACTCGTCGGCGCCGATCCCGGCCCGCGCGGGCATACCGTCGATCAGGTCGCGCAGCGCGCGCAGCTGGCCGAGGATGCGCGAGCGCAACCGGGTCATGTCATCGACTTGGGCCTGTGCCTCGTCGACCATCTGCTGGGCCTGCGCGGTGGCGGCCGCGATCCGGTCGTGCGCGTCCTCGACGGACCGGGTGTGCCGGGCCCGGTCGGCCTCGGCCTCCTCCGCGCGCCGCGCGTTGAGCGTGATCAGGAAGTCTTCGTCGGCTTCGTGCCGGGCCGCGGCGGCGCGCGCGTCCGTGGCGGCGAGGGTTGCCGCCGCCTCCTCCTCGGCGCGCTGGCGGGCGGCGTCGGCCTGCTCGCGCTCGGTCTCGACCGCTGATCGCGTTGCCGCCGCGTACTGCTCGGCGGTCGTCCTGGTCTCGGCGGCGTACTGGTCCGCCTCGGCGGTGACC
>JBPCOR010000332.1:0-8133 GCA_051000035.1 Mycobacteriales bacterium
CGGCGACACCGGGTGCCCGTCGATTGATGCGCTTCATCGTGTGTCTCCCGCGTCGTCGGTGGGTGCGTCAACCTCGAATGCACTCATGTCGCATCGCCCATGCCCCGGTAGTCGATGCCGAGCAGCGCGCAGACCGCGCGGAGCGTATCGACGTGATCGCCGGGGATGGCGTGGATGTGGTTCGCCCCGAATTCGGACAGGAATGTCGCGGCATCGACGCCGAGGCGGGCGAAGGCATGCGGCCATTCGAAGGTCGACTGGCGCATCATCGCCTCATTGGCCTCGTCACCGAATTCGCAGAACGAGCCGCGCAGCACCTGCATCCGGTAGGCGTGGTTGGCCCGGGTGAGCCGGGCGAAGGTCACGTCGCCGGGCGCGGCCAGGTGATGGACGGCGGCGCCGCCGGCGGGGAAGAAGAACACCTCCGGGTACAGATGCACGGCCGCCATGTTCTCGGCCGGGTCCGCGCTGCGGCGGGCATACCACGTCGCGTGCTGCCCGGAGTTGCACAGGTCCCACACGTCGCGATCGGCGTGGTAGTGGCGTACGTCGGCGAACAGTGCCGGTACGCCACCGCCGATCAGCTTCAGGATCTGCATGGTCAGCGCAGCGTCCATGTCGGCCTCGGTCGCCGTGACGTGGGTGTCCTTCGGGCCGTCCCAGTCGTATGGATCGTTGAGGAATGCCTCGGTGATGTCCATCGTGGCGAAATGGGTCGTCAGCTCCGGCTGGCCCTTGATGCCGGAGAAGTCCAGGTGCCACTCATCGATGAGCTCCCGGACGGCGTAGTAGGAGCGGATCTGCCGGCCCAGGGTCTCCGGGGTGAGGGCCTTGCCGTCGTAGTGCACCCCGGCGCTGTACTTCTCCAGCCACGAGATCGCTGCGTCGACGCGGGACTGCTCGACGTTCGCGGATCGGCGGACTATCTCCCACTGGTCGATCTCCTCGACATCCACGCCGAAGAGCGAGATCCATTGGTCCGGGTCGGCGACGGCGGTATACATGCCCATCGGACGGCCGCCGAACCGGCCGAACGTCGAGCCGCGCAGGCCACCGACAGCGGCCGCGGCGCGCACCTGGGTCAGCACCCGATCCAGCACGGCGGGGTCGGCGATGTCTCCCCAGGCCCTGGAGTGCACCCGGCCGATCTGGTCCAGCGAGCCACCGGCGGCGAGCAGGCCGACCATGCCGGGCTGGACCGGGTCGAGGCTGCCGAGCAGCAGCAGTGGGCCGGTCGTGGCGGCGGCGGCGAGCATGGTGAAATGCGGGAACGCCCAGACCGGATAGTGGAAGATCGTCAGGTCCGGGCGGGCGTCGGCGACCCGCCGCGCCTCGCGGGTGGCAGCCTGGCTGGTCGAGACCGGCTCCAGGCAGGTCACGACCTCGTGGCCCGCCGCGCGCAGGGCGTCGGCGATCACGCGCTCGGCGTCGCGGCAGAAGCCGGCGACCTCGGCAGCGATGAAGTCGCGTCCGTCCGACATCGTCAGCAGGCCGATCCGAGCCATCCGTGCTCCTCCCAGGGTGTGCGTGGCGGGACTCGTACCGATTTGTCTAGTCTGAGAAATCGTTTCGTGTAACGATTTCTCAGTCCCGGAAAAGCTAGGCCGGGCGCACTCGGCTGTCAAGGCTCGGGGTCCGACACCGGGCCGCCCGCCACCGTGACCTGGCAGCCGATTACCCGCGCCTAGACTCTGCCTTGCCACCGCACGGAAGGGCCGTCGATGACCACCACCATTCGCGACGTCGCGGCGCACGCTGCCGTCTCCGCGGCCACCGTGTCGCGAGTGCTCAACGGACGCGCGGATGTCGATCCGCTCCTCGCCGCCCGCGTCACCGAGTCGGTGCGCGCGCTGAACTACCGGCGCAATGGCGCGGCCCGCAGCCTGCGCACACGCGCGACGACCGTCCTCGGTGTGATCATCTCCGATATCACCAACCCGTTCTTCACCTCGATGGTGCGGGGCCTGGAGGACTTCGCCCAGCGGGCGGGGTACTCGGTCATGCTCGCCAACACCGACGAGGACGAGACCAAGGAGCGGGCCTGCCTGCAGGTGGCCGCGGCCGAGCAGATGGCCGGCGTGGTGGTCGCTCCCGCCTCCAGCCGGGACACGCAGCTCGATGTGCTCACCGACCGCGGGATCCCGGTGGTCACGATCGACCGGCGGCTGCGCGACGGATCCGTCGACAGCGTGACCGTCAACAACTACCGGGCGGCCTTCGACGCCACCCGGCACCTGCTGGACCAGGGTTGCCGACGGATCGGGATGGTCGCCGGCCCGTCGACCATCACAACCGGATCACGCCGGCTGGCCGGGTACCGCGCGGCGCTGCGGGCCGCGGGCATCCGCGAGGATCCACAGCTCATCGTCGACGGCGGGTTCCGCGTCGACGGAGGCCGCGCCGCGACCGCGACGCTGCTCGAGCGGGATCGGGCCGGCGGATCCGCGGGCCGCGGCGGTCGGAGCGGACACATCGACGGATTGCTGGTGTCCAACAACCTGATGACCGTCGGGGCGCTGGAAGCCCTGTATGCCAGCGGCATCCACATCCCCGACGAGCTCGCCGTTGTCGGGTTCGACGACATGGCGTGGGCCAACGCGCTGCGCCCGCCGCTGACGGTCATCACCCAGCCGACGTATGAGATCGGGCGGCGCAGCGCCGAGTTACTGCTGCGACGGATCAGGGGCGAACAACTCCCACCACAGCGGGTCGTTCTGCCCGCCACTCTGGTCGTGCGGGAGAGCTCGGTGCGCCGCACCGCGACGGCGAGACCCCGGAAGCGATCGGCCGGTTCCTAGCTATAGCTAGCCTAGCGCCGCATCAGCCTGAATCTCCCTGAGCGATACGGTCGGATCAGGCGTCCATCCTGGCGACGGTTTGCCGATCTACCCGGAACGGCACCTACACCGAGGAATCGGAGCAGCGAACTGCAACTGCCTGCACAGGACGGGGCCCAACCTACGTGGCACCAGCGAGTCACGGCATCGGCACAACCAACTGCCCAATCGGCGTCGTGCTGGCAGCCAGGATGAAGCATGTCGCGGACTCAGCGATCTTGCGCGAAGCGCTCGCGATCTGTCAACAGTCCGGCTTGCGCGAGCGTCATGTCACGTACGTCGTCTCTACGTTGGATGCAGCGCGAGAGTCGCTACTCCAACTGAAGTGAGCCCAATTCTCGGAGTGGATGAGGTAGTGGTTGCGCAGGCAACTGGCGGCTCACCTTCACGGCACCGCGAGCACAGAGTCCCCGCTCAGCGTCTGCGATCTTGCTCATCATGGGCGCATGGACAGGCCGCGTCACCATCTCATCATTCCTCCGCCGGCCGGTGAATCTTGCAATCCTCGGTTCGACGACTTCCCTCGCCGAGCGCCCACCCCAGGGTGGCCATCCCAAGGTGGCCATCCCAAGGTGGCAAGGTCATACTCGCTACCGCGATTTGTGCCATGCAGTGGACATGACGATGCCCCACCGGCTCAGCGGCGGACGCGCCACGACCATTCTGAGTCAGTCGTCCTTACCGACGCGCACCCGGCCGAGCAGGCCCGCGAGCAACGCCTGGTCCCGCGCCGAGAGGTCGGCGAAGGCGTCGGCCCGCGCCCTCGCCACGATCGGCGGAACGACCCGTCGCAGCGCGCGGCCGCGTGGCGTGAGCCAGATACCGACCATCCGGCGGTCGTCGTCGTCGGCGCGCCGCTCGACCAGCCCGGCTATCGACATCCGCTGGACGGCGCGGGTCACGGTCGGCGTCGTGAGCCCGAGCCGGCGGGCGAGCTGGCCCGGCGTCGCGCCGTCGCGCTCCCACAGGCAGCCGAGGATCGCGTCCTGGCCCGCATGTAGGCCGTGCGGCAGCAACCGGCGGTCCAGCGACGAACGGATCGCCCGCGACACGGCCCCGATGAGATGAAAGGCGTCGTCCCGGCCGTCCGGCATCGTGCGACTCTAGCCGAGCGCGGCCCCGCGGACATGCCCTGACCGCATCGACTTCGCCCCCGGCGCTCTCGTCCCTACGCCGGTAGCACGCCCTGCGGATGGGCGAAGACGTTGTGCGGGTCATACGCCGACTTCACCTTCTGCAGCCGCCTGTAGTTGCCGCCGAAATACGCGCTCTGCCAGTTGACTATCGCCGGATCGCTGTAGTTCTGGTAGGCCTCGCCGCTGACGTAGGGCTGCATGCGGACCCGGGTCGCGTGCGGCCACGCGGTGGCGGAGCGGACGGCAGCGGCGGAGGTGTCGTCGTACCAGTTCGCGATGTACTGGACCGAGCAGACCGAACGCCGGTGTACGAACGCCGTCGCACCCCGCGACACGCGGTTGATGGCGCCACCGGACGCATCGAATTCGACCGTCACGTCCGGCACCCCGCGCGTGTCGTGGCGCTGCTGCACGATGCCGACGATCGTGCTTACTCCGCGGCCCGACAGGACCGAGTTCACGAAGTCCGACGACGCCGCATATGCCTGCCGTACAACCGATCCGCTCGGCGCAAGGTGGCACTGCTGGTACGTCTTGTCCGAGCAGCCGGCCTCGATCAGCATCGCCTCGGCGTAGGTGTGGTCCGCGACACTGCGGTCGAACGGGTCGCTCCCGACGGCTGTCATTAGTCCGGCGATCGCCTCGTCGACGCCTGACGCCGGGCCGATGAACGTACCCGCCACGATGACCTCGGGCAGCTCGCTCGACGGCGCCGAGGCGAGATGGCAGGTCGACCACACCTCATCGGCCGCCCCGGGCGCCCACCGCTGCCAGCCGGCGAGCACGGCCGCCGCGCTCGCCCACGGCCACCGCAGGAACCAGGTGGCGACCGACGGCGCGGGACGCGTGCGCAGGGTGAGCTGGGTGACGGCGCCGAACGTGCCGCCTCCACCGCCTCGGATCGCCCAGAACAGATCGGCGTCGTGCCTGGCGTCGATGGACTTCAGCGAGCCGTCAGCGGTGACGATCTGGGCGCCGACGACGTTGTCGCAGGTCAGCCCCCAGGCGCGCCCGAGCACGCCGATGCCGCCGCCCAGCGCGAGCCCGGCGAGCCCGACCGTCGGGCAGGACCCGGCCGGAATGCCGACGCCCCTGCCAGCGAGAGTCTGGTAGACGTCGACCAGCCGCGCGCCAGCGCCGATCGAGGCGGTACCCGACCGGGTGCTGATGGCCTCGATCCGGCGCATGTCCACGACCAGTCCGGTGCCGGCCGACCAGCCGGCGTAGCAGTGCCCGCCCGACCGCACCGCCAGCCGCAGGCCGTATCTGCGGGCGAAGCGGACCGATTCGGCTACGTCGTCGGCATTCGAGGCCCGCACGACACCCTGCGGCCTGATGTCGTCGAACCGCGGGTTGAACAGCTGGTACGCGCCGTCGTACGACGACTGGCCCGGCCGCACCAGCGTGCCGGATAGGCTCCGCTGCAGCGCTTTCCAGTCCGGTGCGCCGGCGCTCGCAGACGTCGGCGGCGGCGGGACTGTGCTTGCGGACGACTTCGTGCCGGGACCCCGCGTCGTGCCGGGCGGCTTCGTGGTCGGCGGCCCGGAGGATGGCGCGAAGGGCGATCCGAGGGTCGACGCAGCGGACGACGCGGACGGGGTTGGCTGCGACCGGACCGCGTTGCGCGAGCAGGCCGCGGCCAGACCCGCGACGGCGCCTGCGCCCGCCACCCGCAGGAATTCACGGCGAGCCAGCTCGGCCGTGCCCTGCCCGGCAGCCCCCGATGTCACCATCGGGCGACGATATCCGGTGGCGGCGCGGCTACACTCCCGCTCGAGCCGGCCCGGACCTGGCGGCCGGACGATCACGCGGAGGCGACCGCATGGGGCGTAAACCCACAGCCGCCGAGGATGAGCTCGCCCGCCGCTGCGCCGAGGCGATGTACGCCGCCGACCGGGCCAGCCAGGCTCTCGGGATCACCCTCGACGAGGTCGGCGCCGGCCGAGCCCGGGGGCGGATGACTGTCCGCGCCGACATGTGCAACGGTCACGGCCTCTGCCACGGCGGATTCGTCTTCTCCCTCGCCGATTCCGCGTTCGCCTTCGCGTGCAACGGCTACAACCAGGCAACCGTTGCTGCCGGTTGCGACATCGTCTTCGTCCGCCCGGTCGCGGCCGGCGACGTGCTGATGGCCGAAGCGTGCGAACGGGTGCGGGTCGGGCGCAACGGCGTCTACGACGTCACGGTGCGGCGCGAGGACGGTGAGGTCGTCGCCGAATTCCGGGGTCGCAGTCGCACGGTGGCCGGCAGCGTGCTCGGTGCGGACTCGCCGCCACCGAGCCCCTGAAGTGCTCAGCCGGCGGACGCCCGCCGGACCGCCTCGGCGGTCCCGGCGTCGCCGCCGGCCGCGAGGCCCGCGACGACGCCCTCGACGTCGGCCCGCGAGCGGTTCTGGCTGAGCTTGTACTTCGCCTCGATCCGGTCGATAGCCACCTCGACGCCGACGATCGCGTGCAGCTGCCCCGCGACGAACGGCGCGGGCGCCGAGTCAACTGTCCACTGTGGATGCAGATCCGCCTCGTGGTGCTCGGTGAGACGGCGGACGTGCGCCGCGAGCCAGTCGACGTCATCATGGACGATGAGCCTTCCGTAGACGTGCGCAACGACGTAGTCCCAGGTCGGGACGACGCGGCCGTGCTCCCGGGTGGTGGCGTACCACGTCGGCGTGATGTAGGAATCCGGCCCGTGCACGATGACCAAGGCGTCGCCGATTGCCGGGCGCCGGCAATGCGGATTGTTGCGGGCGACGTGACCGACCAGCGATCCGTGCTGGCGGGCCGAGCCGTCGTAGAGCATCGGCAGCGGTGTCGCGAGCAGCCCGCTCTGCGTGCTCGTGACGAGGTCGACCATTCCGGCGGAGCGGAGCAGGCTCATGACGGCCTCCTGGCCGGGCGCGCGGAAATGCTCCGGGACGTACACAACACCTCCGGCCGGGGGGATCATGGAGCGACGAATTCGCCTGACACGTAGCTGATTGCATCGCCCTGTCAGGTGCTTGACGGTACCAGCCGGCCGGAGGTGAACGACCTCGACGCCGCATCGCCCACCGCGGGACCGATCCGCGAAGTCCACCCCGCGGGGATCGTCTGATGAACAAACGGCCCCGCCTCTCGGCGATCGCACGTAGCCGAATGTTCGTAGTGGTCGGCGATCTCGATCGTATTGGTGGCCTGCAGGTGGTCGTATTCGAGCATGTGTTCGACATTTGTGGTGCGGGCGATCGATGACCTCGCCGGCGCGGACCTGACCGCAAGCCCGCGCCGCCGGCCGAGTCCCCGACGATCACCGCACCGCCGCCCACGCCCGCGCCGCCGCCCTCGTCAAGATCTGCCGCGCCACCCCGAACACCGGACTACCCGAGCAAGCCGGGGATCACCCCCACGCCACCGTCACCACCGACTTGGCCACCCCACCCCCAACCCGGCCAACCCGGCGCCACCGGCCAACCCGGTGGCACCGGCGCCGACCTGGACTGGACCGGACCCATCACCGCCGAACCGCCCGCCGCCGTGCCTGCGACGCCGTCATCACCCGCATCATCACCGACCCGACCGGTCAACCCCTCGACATCGGCCGCGCCACCCGCGCGATCTCCCCAGCACTACGCCGCGCGCCGGCCATCCGCGACGGCCGCTGCACCGCCCCGGCCGCTGCACCGCCCCGGCCGCCACCGCCCCCCAACCCTGGACCGACGCCCATCACCGCCGGCACCGGGCCGACGGCGGACCCGCCAACCTGCACAAGCAGCATGACCGCCCCGAGCACCTCCGCTATCGCCGGCTCACCGACCGTCCTAGCCCCGAACGGGACCGCTGGCCCACTAACAACCGCTCTCACCGTCGCCGCCGCGGCAGATACAAGCTTCGCCGTACCCCCCAGGCGCTCGGCATCGCCATCGCGCAAAGCGTCCTGTTCTTGCTCATGTTCCGCTACGCGATCGGCGGGGCCATCGGTGTGCGCGGCGCCTCCTACGTCGACTTCCTCGTGCCCGGCTTCGTCGTGTCCGGGCTCATCTTCACCGCCGGGGGCAGCGCCGTCGCCGTCGCCGAGGACGCGGCCTCCGGCCTCCGGCCTCCGGCCTCTACGACCGTCTCCGCTCGCTGCCCATTGCCGACGCCGCCGTTCTCACCGGCCGCGTACTGGTCGACGCTGCGCTCATG
>JBPCOR010000338.1:0-10947 GCA_051000035.1 Mycobacteriales bacterium
GGCCACGCCAGTCGCGGCGGCAGCGGCTGCGGTGAGCCGGCGCCGCCGCCGGCGGCGGGTCCTCGGAGCATCCGCGCGGGTGACTCCGCTGCCGGGCATGCGGCGATCCTAAGCCGGCCCGTCCGCAGCGGTCGCCGTCGATCGGGTCTGGTTGTCGGGGTATTTCGGAGCGGGATGACGAGCCCGCCCCGAAATACTGCCGGGGGGCCACACCGTGGCTTGCCGGCCGTGCTCGGGCGTCTGTGTCGCAGGGTGGACGTACGGTTACCCCCGCGAGATCGGAGAATCGGTGCCGTCACATACGAACGTCGTCATGGCGCTGCTCGGCGCCTCCGCCGGCATCGCCGGCCTGACCCTGGTGTTCCTCGGCCTGATCATCGGCGCCGTACGGTCCTACCGGCCGGGTACGGCGGCCGAGGTGCTCAGGCCGTTGCGGACGTCGGCCGGGCTGGTAATGGTGGCCTTCGCCAGCAGCATCGCGACCGTGACGCTCGGCGCCGCCTGGCTCATCTCGCTGCGCGACCCGGGCGGTCTGTACGCCGCATTCGTCGTACTGTTCTTCGTGCAATTGGTGTTGCTGTGCGTCGTCGTCGGGCAGGTCGCCCGGCAGATCGTGTGGGGGAGCTGACCGGTGGCCCTGACGGCAGAGAACGAGCAGCGGCTCAAGGACGCCGGCCTGATCAAGTTCCTCGACGAGCATCGACCGGCGTTTCGGCGGCTCGCCGTCGCCGCCTTCGCCTACACCACGGGCTATGTCGAGCCGGTCGGCCAGCCGGTGCGCGTCGACGACGTAGCCGCGGCGCTGGAATTGTCCCTGCGGGTGTCGAAGGAGCTGGAGCAATTTCTCGCCACGCACCGGTTGACGCAGAAATACTGGGTCCGCTTCTTCGCCGACCTGATTCTCGATCGGCTCTGGCCGGGGCTGACCGCGCCGCCGGCGCGGCGCCGCCCGTCGAGTTAGAAATCGCCGAAGCGGATGACCTCGAACGACGCGGCGTACCTGACCCCGAGCCGCGTTCCGGTCGGGCGGGCCATCGATTCGAGGAACTCCTCCGGGTCGGTCGTGGCGTCGCCGAGGCCGTCCAGGTAGAGCTTGTGGGCCCGCAACGACGTGACGCCCAGCTGCAGCTGGTCGGAGACGTCGACGGCGTGGGTGGCCCGCGGTGACGCGAATTCCAGCACCGCCCGTACGCCGCCCCACGGCTGCAGATCCCGCTCGAGCAGCTCGCGGAAGACCCAGCGATTCGCCGGGTCGCGGACGGCGTCGATGACTGCTGCACCGACGGCGATGTGGTCGGCCTGGTTCAGCGCACCGGGCCCGAAGGTCTCCCGCCGGTTCATGCTGATCACCACGTCGGGCCGGTGCCGGCGGATGGCGGCGGCGATCTCGCGGCGCAGCGGCAGGCCGTATTCGAGCATGCCGTCGGGCAGACCGAGGAATTCCACCGAATCGACGCCGACGATTTTCGCCGACGCCCGCTCCTCGGCCTCCCGCGCGGGGCCGGCCTCCTCCGGGGGCATGCCGTCGATGCCGGCCTCGCCGCTGGTGGCGAGGCAGTAGGCGATGTGTTTGCCCTGCCCGGTCCACCGGCCGACCGCCGAGGCGGCGCCGTACTCCAGATCGTCGGGGTGCGCGACGACCGCGAGCGCGCTGTCCCAGCTCTCCGACACTGGCTCCAGGGGCGGCGGCTGGTCGGCTGTCATCGGCTTCTCCGGGGGTCTGGGGTCGGCTTGTTCCACGGCGGTCACGCAAACACCGCCGCGAGCCCGATTGTGCCCGTCGTCGCTGTGCGCGAGCGCTACCCTGGCCGACATGTCGACATGGCCGGACATTAGGGCTGCGATCGACCGCCTCCTCGGCGCCCCACGCCCCGCACTGTGCTCCTATCCCAGCCCCGGCAGTGACATCGAGCGCGACCTTCCGATCCAGCTCGGTCTCGTCTCGACGGCAGAGGACGTCGCGGCCGACCTGCATGCCCGGTTCGGCGACGACGTCGTCCTGACGGTCGGCGCCCTGCCCTACCCACCCGGGCGGCGACCGCGATTCCGGGGCCCCGACCGGCAAATACACGCCACCGGAGGAGATCGACGTAGGACGGGCACGGATAGCACCCGAGCGGCCGATCAGGATCGTCAGCGGGGATTCGGCGTCGGTGCCTCTGCTGTTGACCAACGTCGGGACCGAGCACATCGCCGTGCACACGAACGGCAGGGTCACCGGCCTGCTGGTCGACCCGAGCACGCTGGACCCGGTCGGCACGGTGACCGGAGCGCAGCGTCTGCTGCCGGTGGTCTTTGATGCGCGGCCGGGGGAGACAGTCAGCATCCCCGTGCTGATCGGCACCGACAGCCTGCGGATCGAGCTCGGCTACGTCGTGCCGCCCGGTGACTGGCTGGGGTATGCGCCGCTCACCACCGGATCGGGGCCGCGCGCGGGTGAGGGCCGGCTCGCGCTCGACACCGAAGACCTCCGCACGCCGTACTTCCCGATCACGGTCACCACGCCGGCGCATCAGGCGACGTGACTCAGCCGCGCCGGACCTGGAAGTGCCGGCGCAGCGGCGGAAGTGCACAGCGACTGGGCCCCTACTCGACGCCGAAGCGCCAGGTCGTCGTGGTCCGGTAGTCCTGGCCGGACCGCAGCACCGTCGACGGGAAGTCCGGGTGGTTGGGGGAGTCGGGCAGCGCCTGCGTTTCCAACGCGATCCCATCACCCTACCGGTAGGCCCGCCCGCCGATGCCGCGGATCGAGCCGGTCAGCTTGTTGCCGGTGTAGAGCTGTACGCCGGGCTGGTCGGTCGTCACGTCCATGGTCCGCCCCGACGTCGGGTCGGCCAGCCGCATCCCCCCGCCACCGTCGGTGAATACCAGGCAGTGGTCGTAGCCGAGGCCGGCGAGCAGCTGCGGGTGGCCGCCGCGAATACGCTCCCCGACGACGGCCGGCGCACGGAAGTCGAACGGCGTGTCCTCGACCGATTCGACCGGCCCACCGGGGATGCCGGCGTCGTCGACCGGCACGTACCGGTCGGCGTCGGTCATCAGCACGTGACCGAGCGCGGATCCGGTGCCCTCACCGCCGAGGTGAAAATAGGAATGGTTCGTGAGGTTCACGACGGTGGGCGCGTCGGTGGTCGCGTGATAGTCGATGCGCACCTCGCCGGCCGAGTCGACGGTGTAGGACACGTCGGCGCGCACTTGGCCCGGGAAGCCGTTGTCGCCGTCGGCGCTGACCAGCCCGAACCGCACCCCCACCCGGTCCGGTGCTTCGATCGCCGACGCGGACCACACCCGGTGGCTGAAGCCCGCCGGCCCGCCGCCGTGCAGGGTGTTGCCGTGGTCGTTCGCGGACAGCTCATACCGGCTGCCGTCCAAGGAGAACGCCGCCCCGCCGATCCGGTTCGCATACCGCCCGACGGTCGCCCCGAAGTACGGGCTCACGGTCTCATAGCCGGCCAGGTCGGACAGCCCGAGCACGACGCTCGCGCGCACACCATCGCGGTCCGGCACCCGCAGCGACTGCACTGTCGCGCCGTAGGACAGCATGGTGACCTCGACGCCGGACGGGTCACCGAAGGCGAATCGCTCCACCTCGATCCCGTCAATCGCGCCGACGACCGTCCGGCACAGTGATAGCGACATCGCCGATCAGCCCTTGATTCCGGTCTGCGCGACTCCCTCGACGAGGTAGCGCTGCAGGAAGACGAATACCAGCACCAGCGGCACGATCGAAATCCCGGCCGCCATGAACAGCTCGTGCAGACGGACGTTCTGCGCGGTGACGAACGACGACAGCGCCACCTGCACCGTATAGCTGCCGGCATAGCCCGAGCCGACGACCAGCGGCCACAGGAAGGAATTCCAGCTGACCACGAAGTCGATGACCGCGATCGCGGCCACGAAACCCAACGAGTTCGGGATCACGATCCGCCAGAACGCCCCCAGGTAGCCCAGCCCGTCGACCCGGCCGGCCTCCTCGAGCTCACGCGGGAAATTGAGGAAGTACTGCCGGAAGAGGAACGCGGAGAATCCGCTGAAGAGCACCGGCACGATGATCCCCTGCAGCGTGCTGATCCAGTGGAAGTAGGACACCAGCACGAAGCTCGGCACGAATGTCACCGCGCTCGGGATCATCAAGGTCGCGATGATGGAGTAGAAGACCGTATTGGACCAGCGGTAGGGAATCCTGGCCAGACCGTAACCGGCCAGCCCCGCAATGACGATCTGCCCGCCGGTCTGCAGCACCGCCACGATCAGCGAATTGAGCAGGCTGCGGGCGAACGGCACGCTCGGATCGTCGAAGACCTCCTTGACGTTGCTCCACCGCAACGAATGCGGAAAGAACCGCCAGGTCGGTGAGACGATGTCGGTCTCGGTCGAGAGCGCGTCACGGACGATCAGGTAGAACGGCAGCAGGAACAGCGCGACGGCGACGATCAGCGCGATCCATCGCGCCACGCTCCCCGCCGCCGTGCGACGCGAAGGCCGACCCGCCGTGCGAATCGGCCTGCGTCCTTCCACCACGGCCATCAGGTGCGCCCTCCCTAGTCGCCGGCCCGGCCGAAGCCGAAGATCTTGCCCTGCGTCACCGTGACGATCATGATGATCGCCGCCAGAATCAGCGCCCCCGCACTGCCCCGCCCGTAGTCCTGCGTCTGCCCGAGAGCCGTGTAATACAGGTAGACCAGGGGCGGCCGGGCGTACGGCGGATAGGTCCCGCAACCCCCGAGCATGTTGTAGAACTCGTCGAACGCCTGGTAGGCGTTGATCAGCAGCAGCAGCAGGACGGCGAGCGACGTCGCACGCAACTGCGGAAACGTTATGTAGCGGAAGGTCTGCCATCCCCGGCGCGCGCCGTCCACCTCGGCGGCCTCGTAGAGCTCCTGCGGGATGCGCTGTAGCCCGGCCAGGAACAGGATCATGAAAAAGCCCAGCTGCAGCCACAGCCGGACGCTCACCAGCGGCAGCCAGTACCACGGGGGGCTGGTCGTGCCGAGGTAGTTGATCGAGTCGTGCCCGACCTTGATCAGAGTCTGGTTGGCCAGCCCGGTCGGGTCGCCGGCGAAGAGCGACAGCTTGAAGATAGCGGCCGCCACGACGTAGGAGCAGGCGGTCGGCAGGAAGAAGACCGACCGGAAGAACGCCCGCGCCACGGTCACCTGGTTGACCAGGAGCGCGAGGGCGAGGGACAGCAGGAATGTCAACGGCACGATGAACAGCGCGAAGAGGCTGAAGGTCACCAAGCTGCCGGTGAACGCCGAATCGGTGAGCAGGTCGGTGTAATTGCGGACGCCGACGAAGACCGACGGCGTGACCGTGCCCTGTGCGTCGAAGAACGACAGCACCAGGCTCCAGATGATCGGCACGTAGGAGAACAGCACCATGCCGACGACGAAGGGGCCGACGAAGAGCCAGAAGGTTGCGGCGTTGCTGCGCCTGCGGCGCCGCCGCCGCCGGCCGCCGGGCGGCTGCGGGTGGTGGGCGGTCGGCGCCGACTCGACCTGCGTTGTCACCGGCGCAAGGTCAGCCGTAGATCTTCTTGAGCTCGCCCGTCACGGTCGAGACGACGCCCTTCAGCGCACCGGCGGGATCTTTGCCGGAGATGATCACGTTGGACAGCGCGTCCGCGTACGCCGTGCTCATCGTCGCGGTCCAGTCCGGCGGCGACGCGGCGTGGGCGTACCGCTTGGACAGTGCCACCGCCGCGGCCGGCGTGCCGGTCTTGAGCTTGGTCGCCTTGGTGGTCACGGCATCGCGGACCGGGAGGTGGTAGCCGTAGGACTGCGCCCACTCCAGCTGGTAGGCCGTGTGGTCGATCCACAGCCATTTCACGAACGCCTTGGCCGCCTCGATGTTCTTGCTCTTGGCATTGACCATCGCGAGGTAGTCACCGATCGGCACCGACGGCTTGCCGCGCGACGACATCGCCGGGAACGGCAGGACGCCGACGTCGTCTTTGAACTTGGCCAGGAACTGCGGCATGTTCCACAGCCCGGTCCACTGCATCGCGGCCTGCTCGTTGAGCAGCACGGACGGGTCGGACCAGTCGGTCGACGCGGTCTGCAGGAATCCGTCGGTCTTCGCGAGCTTGCGCAGGTTGGCAAGGGCTGTCGCGGCGCCCGGGTCGTCGAAGCCGCACGTGTGGCCCGGCGTGACGTAGGTGAGACCGACCGACCACAGGGCCGGACCGCCGAAGACGTCGACGCCCTGCTTCTGACCGGCGTACAGCCCCTTGATCTTGCTGCTGGACAGCTCTTTGGTGGCCGACATGAGGTCGTCCCAGGTCGTCGGCGGCTTCACCCCTGCCTTGGAGAGCAGGCTCTTGCGGTAATACAGCATCTGCATGTCTTCGATCATCGGGATGCCGTAGAGCTTGCCCTCGAACGTCCCCAGCGCGAGGTCGGCCGCGTGGAAGTCGCTCTTGGCCGACCCGATCACGTCGTCGAGCGCGACGACCTGGTGGGCCTGCACCATCGACGCGGTGAGCTGGTCCTCGAAGACGTCCGGCCCCTTGCTGGAGACCAGGCCACTGGCGAGCCGGGTGGTGTAATCGCCGGGGATCCACTGCACGCCGACGGGTGCCTTCTTGTACGCCGCGGCGAACCTCTTCGCCGCCTGCTCGGTGCCCTGCTCGCCATAGGCGTGGTACCACTGCGAGAGGCTGACGCCGGCGCCGCCGCCCCCGCTGCTGCTTGCACCGCCGGCGGCGCTGCTGCCGGTGTCGCCGGCGCCCTTGCCGCTGCCGCACGCGGCGGCGAGGGACCCCACGACACCCAGGGCGCCGAGCCCGGCGCCGGCCCGAAGCGCATCCCGCCGGGACCGTGGGGCGCCGGAGAAGAGCGGCGAGGATTGATGTGCCATGTCCGAGAACCTCCGCTGCGTGCCGGTGAAGTGCCATGAGCGTAGCTCCCGGTGAATCGAAAGCCGCGCTATGGTCGCGATGCCGTGGTGCGCGCACATCGCGGGTCGGTAGCGAAATCGCAACCGCCGGGCTCAGCGGCCGGCCTCGGCCCCGACGGCGCCGAATTTCGCCAGCAGCAGCAGTCCGCAGACGGCGACGGCGAACCCGGTGATCGCCACCGGGGCCGTGCCGCGCCGGACCGCGTCGCCGAGCAGCGCCGTACCGACGATCGCCGGCATCACGGTTTCGCCCACGACCATGGCCGCGGTGACCACGGCGACCCGGCCACGAGCGAGCGCCGTCGCGAAGAACAGGGTCCCGAGCACGCCGGCGATCACCAGGGCGTAGGCCGCCGGGTCGGCCACGACGGCGCGCGGGTGCAGCGACGGCATGACCCGCGCGGCCACGGCCACGGCACCGAACCCGAGGCCGGCGATGCCGCCCAATGCGACCGAGGAGGTGAAGCGCCTCGTCCGAGCGGCGGCAATACTGGCCGCTGCGAGCAGCACGACGCCGGCGAGCACACCCACTCGGGGGCCGGGGCCGCTGTGCGGCGGTCCCTCCGCGCCCGCCGAGAGACCGACCAGGGCCAGTCCGATGCACACCGCGCCGACGCCGGTCCACTCCCGGGTGCCGAGCCGGGCATCCAGCCACCGCCGGGACAGCACCGCCGTCACCGCGAGGCTGGAAGCCACGATGGCCTGCACGACGTACAGCGGCATCGAGCGCACCGCCAGCACGCCCAGACAGAAGCCGGCCAGATCCAGTACCAGGCCCGCGACGTACCGGGGGTCGATGATCAGCCCGAGCAGCGGCCGCGTCCGGCCCTGCGCGGCCAGTCCCTGCAGGGTCGACGCGATGCCGTATGCGCAAGCGGCGAGCAGCGCGGCGAGCAGGCCGATGGGCACCGGCGCAGCCTAATGCCGGTCAGGTCGCGCTCACCGGGCCGCAAGTAGCTTCATGGTGGGGAGCCGCGCCGCGCGGCGATCCAGGGTCGCGGTGTAGTCGCAGCCGGCGAGCGTTCCGAGCTCGCCGATCAGGGCGTCGGCGAAGTCCACCGCGCCGGTTACTCGGCGCAGCGCCCGACGCGCCGCGTCGGGCTCCTGCAGAGAAACCTCCTTGGCGTCGAGCAGCCCGCGGATGATGTCGGCGGCGTTACGACCGCTGACGCCGTAGGCCCGGCGGAGAACCCAGTGCAGCTCCACCAGCACGACGACGCTGACGAATCCGGGATCCTGCTCATCGAGGCTGTCGACCAACCGGGTTGCGCGCGCGGCCTGGACTGGATCGTCCTGGGTCAGATATCGAATCAGGACATTGGTGTCCAGTCCGATCACGGCCGGCCTCGATCCTCCACAGCACCGGCGATTGCCTCATCCATCTGCTCCAGCGTGACCGGCCTGGCCGGAGCCGGCACCACGCCCTTCAGCGCCGCCAGGCTGCCGGTCGCAGCTACCAGTTCGAACGAGCCGTTGCCCGTGGGCACAAAGTCGACCCGTGAGCCCGCGGTGACGCCGAGAATTCTCCGGACGTCTGCGGGGATGGTGACCTGGCCCTTGCTGGTGACCGTCGCTGCTGGCATGCGAAGCACCTTACCATTTGGCAGTCTCCTTACTCCGGCGTAAGGAAGCCAGATCAGCGCAGGTATGAGGCTCCGTTCACGTCGATCACGGTGCCGGTGGCGAATTCGGCCAGCGGCGAGGCGAGATAGACGACCGCGGCGGCGACCTCCGGTGCGGTCGCGACTCGCCCCCACGGGCTCTGGGCGGGGAGCTCGGGCCCGCGTGGCGACTTCTTGTCCACATTGGACTCGTCGGGCTCGATGAATCCCGGTGCGACCGACGCGACCGCGATGCCGCGCGGCGCGAGGGCGCGGGCGAGCGACCCTGACAGCGAGATGAGACCGGCCTTGCTTGCGCCGTAGGCCGGCGCCTCCGGCTCGCCGCGATAGGCGCCGCGGGAGGAGACTTTGACGATCCGCCCGCCGCGGGGCAGCAGCCGCGAGGCGCACCAGGCGACGTTGGCCGCACCGAGCAGGTTCACCTCGATGGTGTGCCGCCAGGCCTCCAGCCACTGGTCGTAGGCCGTGCCGAGGATCGGCGATTCCAGCTGGAGCGCGGCATTGTTGACGACCACGTCGAGGCCGCCGAGTGCCGCCGCCGCGGCATTCACCATGCAGCGAGTCGACGTCGGGTAGCGGAGGTCGGCGCCGACGGCGCAATGGCCCGCGCCGGGCAGTGCGGCGACGACCCGCTCGGCGTCCCGGGCGGAATCGCGGTGGTGGACCACGACGCGGTCGCCGAGCTCGGCGAACGCCCGCGCGATCGCCCGGCCGGCACCACGGGAGGCGCCGGTCACCAGAACCCGCCGGGGCGTCTCGCCGGAGCTGCGGCTGGGCGCTGGCGTCGTCGACGAAACGGTGACCACGCGCGCAACCATGCCCCCGCGATCGTGTGCGGACCGTCGTCTGGCGCGGCGTGTCGTCGACGGGTTGCGCACGATCGCCGCGGCGAGCTGGCGCCTGCCGCCTCGCCGACGATCGACGAACCACCGGCGATCGGTGTCATTGCCGATCCGTCCACGGGACGGTTCTGGATCTGCTGAGTGGAGTGGGGCGTTGTCAGGTCGCGACAATGGGCTCGACGCCCCAGTCGGCGTAGGCCTCGGGTGTGGTGGTGAGCACGGGTCGCCCGTCGGGCCAGTCGGCGGTCGGACGCCCGGCGTTGATGGCCTGCCCGGTACGCCAGTCCACTCCGGCGGCGATGAAGCGGCCGACCGCGGCAGCGGCGGGGTAGTCGAGGTCGATGACCTGCATCGCGGGGAGCACACCGATGTGATCGCCCAACCCGGGCCGCTCGGCTACGGCCGCTGCGAGGCACAACGCCGGCGCGAAGATGTAACGGCCGGGCCGCAGATGGGCCTGGGAGACCAATCCCGACAGCATCCGGCTGCCCGCACCCAGCGCGAGCAGCGCGGTGTGGTCGAACACGACCGCCACCGGCGCAGAACTTACCCCGAAACCGCCCCCCCTCGCTCGCCGAGAGGCGAGCTCGGTGGCCGGCCTGCCTCCAACCCACGCCAGAATCGCTCCCCGGCAGCGGCGTCCTCACCATCGAGATCGGGACACAGATGCTCGCGCAAGTACGCGGTCACGGTGGCGTGACGTGCTGCGAGCTCCTCCTTCGTTGGTGTCTGAGCCGCCAACTCCGTCACCAGGTCCCGGATCGTCGCACCCCGCTGCGCGGCCAGCACCGCCAGCCGATCACGCACCGAACTGTCGACCTTGATAGTGGTGTCTGCCATCCCGGTGAGTATACCGACAGAATATCTTGCCTTGGCCGGCTCCCGGCGCGCCTTGCGCGGGCTCCGGCTTCGATCGAGCGTCCGAGGATTGGCGCGAGAACACCTACTCGACGAGGGGCGGTCTCCGGCCGGCCGCCGCCAGCCGGGCTACTCCGGCTGATCGGCGAGCGAGCGCCGCCGCTCTCGCCGCAGCCGCACCGCGTAGGTGATCGCCGAAACCAGGAAGAGCACTCCGGTGACCGCCAGCCAGTTCCGCAGGTACGGGGCGGACGACAGGTCGCTGGTCTTGGGAAGTACTCCGCTGAGACGGAAGATCCCCGGGAAGTACACCACCAGCACGAAGCCGGAGAGCACCAGCGGCACCCGCAGGTAGTTCAGCCACGGCGCCGCCGGCAATCCGTCGTCGCGGTCGGCGTCGCCGCGGTGGCGGCCGAGGCGGATCAGCGATCTGTCGACGATGCCGTAGAGCGGCACGAGCAGCAGGTCGTGACCGACGGCCGCGCCCACGAACCAGACGATGACGCCGATCGGCTTGGACGGCACCAGTTGTACGGCGGCGTATCCGGCCAGCGCGAAACTCGCCAGCAGTGCCAGCAGGTGCAGCGGATTTGCGCCGTAGGAGCGGATGAACCGGCGCATGTCAGGCCTGGAAGGTCAGCTTGGCAACCCACTTTGTGTTGTGGACGCCTGGGTTGTCCGGCACGATCACCCGGGCCGGGTAGCCGTGGTCGACCGAGAGCTCGGCG
>JBPCOR010000352.1:0-3782 GCA_051000035.1 Mycobacteriales bacterium
GCGCGACCGCGGCCGGCACCGGCGCCGGCCGGTCTGCGCGCAGCGGTCAGCGCAGCCGGCGCGGCTACGGTCACCTGGGTGGGCTCCGCCGGCCCCGACATCGCGGGTTATCGGGTGACTGTGTCGACGCCCGAAGGCGTGGCCGTGGGCAGTCCGATCACCACCACAGCCGACGAAGCAGCCGCCACCACACCGCCGCTCGCAGCCGGCAGGGTCTTCCTGATCCGGGTGGCCCCGGTGAGCGGCACCGGGCAGTCCCGCGTCGTGGGAGCCGAGGCGACGGTGGCCGTTGCGACCGTGCAGCCGTCCGACGTGACGGTGCACCGAGCGTCCGATCGTTCGGTGCGGGTGGCGTGGAATGCCCCAGCACCTTCGGCGGCGACGCCTACGCCGACGAGTTATGCCGTGCTGACCGGCGATCCGGCGACGCCGGAGGACATGACGATGCAGGTCGTGTCCCCGACGGCACGGTCGTTGGTGGTCGCCACCGTGCGTCCCGGTACACCGAGCATCGGCGTGGCGGCGATCTTCACCACCACGGCCGGCGGTACGACTTTCACCGGTGTCACCGCCGCCGCCGTACCGGCCGGGACCGACGCCGCTGTCCCCGTCCCGATTCCGCTACCCGGCCCCGAGTCGCCGACCGCGCCGCTGGACGGGTTGCCGGCCGTGCGGCTGACCCCCGACGCGACCTTCGGTGGAAGCTGAGCCCGACGCAACGTCGCGCCGGATGCGTAGGATCGCTACCTGTGCGACCCAATGCCGTGCGCGGGCATCTCGACGGACTGATCCTCGCCGTACTCGAATCCAGTCCACTGCACGGGTACGCAGTCATCGAGGCGTTACGCGCCCGAAGCGGCGGAGCGCTCGACCTGCCGACGGGAACCATCTATCCCGCGCTGCGCCGCCTCGAGCGAGCCGCCCTGCTCGCCGGCACCTGGAGCACGCTGGAGGGACGCGAACGGCGCACCTACCGGATCACGAGGGCAGGTCGCCGCGCCCTGGCCCACCGGCGTGCGGAGTGGGACGAGTTCACCGCGGTCGTGCAGTCGGTCCTCAGGCCGACCGTCGGACATCCGGCGGCCCCGTCGTCATGGCCACCGAGACCGATCCGATCGCCGACCACCGCGCGTGGCCGAGTTCGGGCCGGTCGAACTGATCGCAGCACTGCCGCAGAACGAGTTGACCGCGCGCCAGGCTCGACGGACCACACTGCTGCTGGTGACCGCGTTCCCCACGATGACTCTCGGTTGGGCCCTGGTCTGGTCGGGCGGATCCGGGTAGACGGGGCATACCTCCACGCCGGTCGTCGTGATGGCGATCGCGCTCGACGCGACCAGCGTGATCGTGGCTGCCGCCGGGCTGGCGTCGTTGCTCGCCATGTTCCGCCCAGTCGTGTGCCTGTCGGGTGTTTCGCGGGTGCGGTCGGCGTGATGGGAAGGATCGGCGCACCATCCTGCGCGGCGTTGGCCATCGCGATGAATCTGGCCAACACAGCCGCAACGGGTCGGCTCGTTACCACCGACCCGGCAGCCGTGCCGGGCTTCGCGTCGACAGCCGCGGCGCTCGCACTCGTCACACTCTCGACCTGCCGCTCGCTGCGAGTGACACGAGCCCGGTGACCGGACGTGGCACCGACCCCAGCCCCACCGATCCGCTGCCGAAGCTGACCACGCCCGCGTCCAGGCACGATCCGGCGACGAGGGCGACGAGCGGGCCCCGGTCTGCGCGGTTGCCGGCCTGCTAGCATTGCTGGCATTCCGGAGGAGGTATCGCATCATGGCTGCGATGAGCATCCGAGGTCTCGATGACGAGGTGAGGACGCGGTTGCGGCTCAGAGCGGCCCGTCACGGCCGGTCGATGGAGGCGGAGGTTCGCGCCATCCTCGTCGAGGCTGTGCGCGAGCCCGAGACGTCTGCGGGTCTGTTCACGACGCTGCTGGACCGCTTCGGCGAGATCGGCGGAGTCGAGCTGGAGCTGCCACCCCGGGCGACACCGGCTCGGGCGGCCGACCTGTCTGCGTGATCGTCGTAGACACCAACGTCACGTCGGAGCTGATGAGGCCCTCGCCGTCGCCGGCGGTTGCGGCCTGGGTGCGGGCCCACAGCCCCGCCGAGCTGTACGCGACGTCGATCACGCTCGCCGAGATCGGTTACGGCATCGAGCGGTTGCCCAACGGCCGCCGCAAGGCGCTGCTCAGGACGGCCGCCGCGGATGTGTTCACCGTATTTGCCAAGCACCTCCTGGCCTTCGACGCGACGGCGGCGGCGCAGTACGCCGGGATTGTGACTCACCGCGAACGTGCGGGGGCGCCGATCGACGGCTTCGATGCACAGATTGCCGCAATCTGCCGAGCGCACGGTGCGGCGGTGGCGACGCGTAACGGCACGGATTTTCGGGAGACCGGGATTGCCGTGATCGACCCGTGGCACGACCCAGCGTGAAACGGCCAGCCCGTCTCGCGGCCGATCCGCTCCGCGCGGCAGCTTTCGCGAGACCTCTACCGGGGAGCTGCGGTTGGAGGCCGGCGCCCCGGCGATGTCCTGCCGCGCGCGGCGCTAGACCGGGGGTAGCGGCACCTGCACACCCTGGAAGGAACCCCGGCAGACGAACAGGCCGCGACCGGCCGGGCCCGGGCCGATGGCGCTGCGCGGTGGCTTGATGCCGAGGAGGTCGCCCTCCATCGGGTGCTCGGGGGTGATCAGGAAGCCGGTCTTGGACTTGCGCGCCTCGACGATGTAGCCGCGGTACCCGCTCGTCATCTCACTCGTCGTACCGGCGACGACCAGGGCCTGCTGGGCGTCCCGGCCCTCGCGCAGGACGGTCTCGAACGCCGGTGCTGCCGCGGAATCGGTGAGCAGTTCGCCGTCGTCGACGCAAACCGCGATCGGGCCGAGCGCCTGGCGTCGCCGGGGACGGGCAGCAACGGCTGCAGGTCAGCCCCGACGGCCGGCTGCGGCTCGCCCCGGAGGTGGCGCTGGACTGGCACCTTTTCATCGCGCTCACCCTCGACGACACCGACGAAGGCCTTCTCCGCGCGCTGGAATACGCCCACGGACCGGTAGCCGAGCCGCACCAGCCGCGCCGTTACGCGTGGCTCGCCCGCGACCCGGTCACCGAGCAAATGCCGGCGTACGTCGTCGACGTGGTGTCGGCGCAGGCGGCCCGGTATCTGCAGCGCGCGGAGTTCAACGGTGCGGTCGCGGTGACCCGGGCGGCGCTGCGGGTTGAGCCGCAGTCCTGCGTGCTGTGGGACCAGCTGGTGACCGCGGTACGCGGGCGAGACGGCTCGACCGCCGTCGCGACGGTCGAGGCGCAGCGCGCGGCCGCGCTGCTCGACCCGACAGCGGTCGCGCTCTCGGCCTGACGACTGCCCCCGTCGTCACCCGACGGGCCAGCCTGGCGGACAATGATCCGGCGGTGCGGGGCGGCGCAGTGCCCTGTGCTGCGGTGCCATCGTTTGTCGATACGGTCGCTCCGACGGCCGTATCGGCAAACGACAGACTGCGGGGGTCTGGAACCGGGTGCCGGTGGCGCCGGTGGACCCGTCACCACGCCGACGGGCGGCCGGTGGTCAGTGATCCGGCGGCGTGGGGCGGCGCGGACCGGTGCGGTGTCAGGCGCAGTGCGGACGCACTTGTCGTCCATCGTTTGTCGAGACGGTCGCTCCGACGACCGTATCGACAAGCGACAGACGCTCGCGGGTCTGGGAATGGGTGCCGTGGTGCTGGTGGCGCTGGTGGTGCCGGTGGGTGACGGCGCTGAATCCCGCGGCGCGACCA
>JBPCOR010000021.1:0-4564 GCA_051000035.1 Mycobacteriales bacterium
ACGGAATGCTACCGGCAGTCGCCGCGCCGAACCGCGGCCAGTGCTCACCGAAGCGGCGGCCTCACATCGAGTGCCCCATCTGCCTCAAATCGAGTGCCCCAGGTGGCATTCAGACGCGCGACCGCGCGCGGGATAGACCTCTAACAGCCGGCCGACACGCAACGCCGAGACCCGGCCGGCGTGGCGTATCCCCTGCCTGGTAAGGCAGCGCGCACGCAACCGAGGCCGTCCGGTCCGGTCGGTCCGGTCGGTCCGGTCGGTTCCGCTGCGTCCGGTCCGGTCGGTCCGGTGCGGGCCGTCAGGGGTGGTACCGCCCGGGCTCGCCCGGCGAGGTGGTGACTCGCTCGCGAGACCGGATGATCTCGGCCTCCGCCTCGACCCGGCCCTCCCAGGTCGCGCCATCGACCGACTTGCCCGGCTCGAGGTCCTTGTAGGTCTCGAAGAAGTGCTGAATCTCCGACCGGTCGTACTTGGAGATGTCGGTGATGTCGAGCACGTGCTTCTGCCGTGGATCGCCGGCCGGAAGCGCGATGATCTTGTCGTCCGGGCCCTTCTCGTCGGTCATCCGGAACATCCCGATCGCCCGGCAGCGGATCAGGCACCCGGGGAAGGTCGGCTCCTCGAGCAGCACCAGGGCGTCGAGCGGGTCGCCGTCCTGCCCGAGGGTGTCCTCGACGAAGCCGTAGTCGGCGGGATAGCGCGTCGAGGTGAAGAGCATCCGGTCCAGGCGGATCCGGCCGGTCTCGTGGTCGAGCTCGTACTTGTTGCGCTGGCCCTTGGGGATCTCGATGGTGACGTCGAAGTCCACGGGCGTGCTCCTCGGGCGGGCTGGTCGCATCGTGCTCGGGCGCAGCTGCCGCCCGGCTTAGGGTTGTCCTCACCGTACGGCGGGACCGACGGCGACTGACACAGGCGATGACCGGGGAGGTGACGGGTCGAGTGGGACCGCGTTCTCCAAACCGGCGCTCTCTGCGACGCCGCCTTCCGGTACGGCGTCGGCCGGCGCTCCTGCTGACCGGGATGGTGCTGCTCGCCGTCATCGCCGTGGGGTCGGTCTTCTTCGTCCGGCTCGGTGACGGGCCGGCCCGCCGGGCCGACCGGCCGACCGTCGCACCGTCCACCCGGTCGACGACGTCCTCGGCCCCCGCATCGACAGCGGCCTCCCGCTCCACCCCCCCGGCGCCACCACCCGTCCCGGCACCACCCGCCGTGCTGGCTGTCGACGGCGGCGGTGGTCCGATCCCGGCGGCCGCGGGAGTCGGCCGCGCCCTCGGTCGGTTGCTCGCCGCGCCGGCACTGGGCGGGGTGGTGGCGGCGCGGATCACCGACCTGTCCACCGGGCAGGTCCTGCTCGACCGCAATCCGTCGCACGTCGCTCCCCCGGCATCGACGGCCAAGATCCTCACCGCGCTCGCGGCCATGCAGGTGCTCGCCCCGGACCTGCGGCTGACGACGACGGTCGTCGCCGGCGCGACTCCCGGCCAGGTGGTCCTCGTCGGCGGCGGTGACCCGACGTTGTCGGCCGCCGGTCGCGGCGTAGCCCCGTCCTACGCCGGTGCCGCCCGGATCCGCGACCTGGCGGCCGCCGTCCGCCGGGCCGGCGTCGGCCGGGTCACGTTCGTCCTGGTCGATGGGTCCCGCTTCACCGGCCCGCAGCTCGGCGCCGGCTGGGATCCGGATGACGTCAGCGGTGCCTACGCCGCCCCGATCACGGCACGGACCGTCGATGGCGGTCGCGAACGCGCCGGCTACAAGGCGCGTTCCGCGGCGCCGGACCTGCACGCCGGGGCGGCGCTCGCCGGGGCGCTCGGCAGCCCGTCGGCGGCCGTGTCCCGCGGCCCGGCGCCGGCACACGCTCGCGTGTTGGCGCGCGTGCAGTCAGCGCCTGTCAGCCAGATCATCGCCCAGATGCTGTCGGTGAGTGACAACGTGCTCGCCGAGTACCTCATCCGGCAGGTGGCGATCACGACCGGCGCGCCGGCCAGCTTCGCCGGGGCGACCGGCGCCGTGCACCGGATCGCCGTGGGCCTCGGCGTGCCGGGGGCGGGCATGTCGCTGGTCGACGGCAGCGGCCTGTCCCGCTCCGATCGGCTCTCACCCGGGGCGCTCACTGCTGCCCTGCGGATCGCCGCGGCCGGGGCCCATCCCCGGCTGCACGCCTTGCTCGGCGATCTGCCGGTGGGCGGGTGGTCTGGCACGCTGTCCACCCGGTACCGGTCCCCGTCGACGGCGCCCGGCGCAGGGCGGGTCCGGGCCAAGACCGGCACGCTCACCGGCGTCAGCTCGCTTGCCGGCATTGTGGCCGACGCCGACGGCCGGCTGCTCACCTTCGCGGTGATGGCCGATCAGGTGCCCGCCACCGGGACGCTCGACGCGGAGGCAGCGCTCGACCGCATCGCGGCCACCCTGGCCGGATGCGGCTGCCGCTGACCGACCGGTGAGCCGGCCGGACCTACCCGGCCGGCGTGGCGGGCCGGACCTACCCGGCCGGCGTGGCCGGCGTCGACTGGTGGCCGGCAGCGATCGGGGAGGCGCTCGCCGGCCAGGTCCGCAAGGTCGCCGCGGCCACCCCGTACCAACGGCCGGTCGCGTCGGCTACCGTCGCAGCGGCTCGACGTACTTTCCGTCGACATGCAGCTCGCTCTTCGCAGCGAAGCCGCCGTATGCGAAGTGCAGCGTGACCTCACCGGTGCTGCTACCCAGCGGGAATGTGACGGACTTGCTCTTGGCGAGCATGCGTTCCTCGCCGACCTCGGCGCCGTCGAGGGTCACCACGATCTTTCCGGTCATGGTGCTGTGGTCGACCTCGACCTGATGCTGCTGGTCGTCCACCGGGACCTGCCAGGTGTTGTTCGCTTC
Source organism: Mycobacteriales bacterium (assembly GCA_051000035.1). Classification (GTDB taxonomy): domain Bacteria; phylum Actinomycetota; class Actinomycetes; order Mycobacteriales; family QHCD01; genus QHCD01. The sequence continues at coordinate 2,860 of JBPCOR010000021.1, forward strand.
GCTCATTGGTCGTATCCCCTCGCCGGGTGTGCGATCGATTGGCCCAGTCTGGCAAAGACACCTCGTTCGGGCGTCCCGGACCGGGCCGGTCACCGCCGTGATTGTCGGGTCGATCCCGGCGTACCGTGGCCGACATGGCGCCCCCCGCACCGGCCACGGTCGACTGGGACCTCGCCGTCTCGACCGCCACCAGGCTGGTCAGCTCGGGACCGAAGATCGCGCGCGACGAGGCCGACGCCGTGGTGCGCGAGCTGCGTGAACTGGCCGGCGCCGCCGACGAGCACGTCCGTGAGCTGACCCGGATGCAGCCGGTCGGGCCACTGCCGCCGACCCGGATCGTCGACCGGCCGGGCTGGATCGCCGCCAACACCGCGGGGTTCGCGGGCCTGCTGACCCCCCTTGCCGAGCGGCTGATCGAGAAGCGCACGTCCCAGCCGGGCAGGGTCGCGACGGCGATCGGCCCACGGGTGACCGGCACTCAAACCGGCTTGTTGCTGGCATTTCTGGCCGGCAAGGTCCTCGGCCAGTACGAGGTCTTCGGCCCGGGGGGTGGCGAGCTGCTGCTCATTGCCCCGAACGTCGTCGAGGTCGAACGCGCGCTTGGCGTGAACCCGCGCGATTTCCGGCTGTGGGTGTGCCTGCACGAGTGCACCCACCGGCTGCAGTTCACCGCCGTACCGTGGCTTGCGGACCACATGCGCGCCGAGGTGACCGCGCTGGTGGACGCGCTGGACCTGGACCCGAAGGTGTTGCGGGAGCGCCTGGGCGCCGTGCTGCACGAGCTGCTGGACGCGCTGCGCGGCAAGGGATCTGGTGAGGGCGTGCTCGCGCTGGTGCAGGGCGAGCGGGCCCGAGCCGTACTCGATCGCATCACCGCATTCATGAGCCTGGTCGAGGGGCACGCCGAATACGTGATGGACGCCGTCGGTCCCGACGTCGTACCGAGCATCGCCGGCATCCGGTCGAAATTCACCGACCGTCGCAATGGCTCCGTGGGCCTGGACCGGCTGCTGCGGCGGCTGCTCGGGCTGGACGCGAAGATGCGGCAGTACGCCGACGGCGGGGCGTTCACCCGCGCGGTCGTCGACGCCGTCGGCATGGACGGCTTCAACGCGGTCTGGCGCTCGGCGCAGACGCTGCCGACGCGCGCCGAGCTTGCCGACCCGCTCGGCTGGGTCGAGCGGGTGCACGGCGCCCGACCGGCTGTCACCGCCTGACGACGATGCCCGGGCCGCCGGTCGCGGTCGCCGTCGTACGCCGGGCGGTCCGGGTCGGATTGGCCGACGTACCAGCCGGATCGGTCGTCGTCGTGGCCTGCAGCGGCGGCGCGGACTCGCTCGCGCTCTTCGCCGCAACGATGTTCGAGGCGCGCGCCGCGGGGTGGCTGGTCGGCCTCGTCACGGTGGACCACCGGCTGCAACCGGGCTCGCAGCAGCGGGCCGAGCGGCTGGCCGGCTGGGCCCGATCCGCCGGCGCCGATCCGGCCGAGGTGCTCACCGTCGACGCCGGCGGATCCGGCGGCCTGGAGGCGTCTGCCCGGGCCGCGCGCTACGCCGCTCTGGACGGCGCCGCGTCCCGGCACGATGCCGCCGCCGTCCTGCTCGGCCACCCCCTCGATGACCAGGCCGAGACGGTGCTGCTCTGACTCGCCCGCGGCTCCGGCGCAAGGTCGCTGGCCAGCATGGCGCCCCGCCGGGGCGTCTCC
>JBPCOR010000090.1:0-4844 GCA_051000035.1 Mycobacteriales bacterium
AGGCCGCCGATCGCGATCAGGCCGACCAGTCCGGCGAGGGATTCCAGGTAGCCGAAGGTCCAGCTGATCGCGACATAGTTGGTCCCGTCGATGACGGTGCGCGGCGTGATCGTGACCAGCGGGAAGCCGCCCTGTTCGACGATCGCCTGCTGCGCGTTCTCCTCGCCGGCCCGGGACCACAGCTCGGTCTGCCTGCCCGCCTCGATCGCGCCCAGGCTGCGCGCGTCGACCACGACGAAGTCGAGGAAATGATCGCGCAGGCCCGGAAAGGCGACCGGCGTGCTCACGACGTTCAGCTTCCTCGTCGTCCCGCCGATGGTGACGGAGTGCCGGATCACGTGGTGCTTGCCGGGTACGACGATCGCAGGGATGCGGCCGCCCACGGAGGGCCGGGCGGCGATCTGCTGCATCAGGGTGGCCAGCGGTGTGCCGGCCAGCCTGGGATTCCAGAACGCCGATGCCGCGAACGTGGCCGGATTGATCGCGAGCAACTCCGCCCGGTCGGGTCCCATCGTCACCTGCTGGTAGCGCACGACGACCGATCCGACGGCGTCGACAGCCGGGGTCTGCCGCAGGTCGAGGGAGGTGGTCACCGAGACCGGCGCACCGGCGTAGACCCGCGCCTTGGTGTCGACGGTGGTGTGCGAGGTGAGCGTCATGGCGCCGGAGTAGACGAGGACGGCGACGGGCATGGCCGCGGCCCCGAGCAGCGTGACCGACACGACGGTGGCGCCGGTGATCCGTCGCAGCGCGAAGTACGACGCGATCGGCCACCGCGCCGACATCCGCCGCAGCGCCGGCAGGCAGGCCGCGACGAGCCGCACCAGCAGCATGGTCGAACCGAGCAGGAAGACCAGCGGGAACGCGACCACGAGCAGGTTGATCCGGGCGATGCCCCGCACCAGCTCGACCGCCTGCTCGTCGCGCAGCCGCAGGTACATCGCGGCGGCGCCGGCGAGCACGAGCAGCTCCCAGGGCACCAGCGACAGCTGGCCGCGGCGGTGCCCGACCGGGCGCTCGGTCGCGTTGCGGGCCCGCACACCGGCGACCAGTGCCAGCAGCAGCACGCCCAGCACGAAGGCGCCGGCGGCCGTCAGCGCCGCCTGACCGGGTGCTGCCCGGTCCAGGGTCGAGCTCGGGCCGAGCAGCCTGACCAGACCGATGGCGAGCCCCCAGCCGAGGGCCGCACCGATCAGTGCCGGGGCGGTGAGTTCGGCCGCGGCCTTGACCGCCAGCGCGACCGGGCCGACTCCGCGGGAGGACAGCAGCCGGACCTCGCGGAACCGGCGATCCGCCCAGTAGGACCCGGCCGCGCCGACCAGCAGCAGCGCGAGCAGGCTCCCGGCCAGCGCGATGGGGACGACCGGACCCGACAACCCGGTACGGATCGCCGCGCTGCGATCGACCAGGGCCGGCAGCTGACCGGTCTGCTCGACGTGTGCACCCGGGACCCGCAGCTGGGTGGCCCGGCTCCGGACGGCGCCGACGACGGCGCCGGTGCCGGCGAGCTGCCCCCGCGCCGCCGACAGGCTGATGTGGTGGGTGTCCGCGCCGCTGGCCCACTCATACGACGGGTTGTCGGGCACCCGGTGGTCCAGGGCGACGAACTGGGCGGCGTCGGTGAATATGAACAGCTTGGGCGGGTAGGAATCGCCGAGCCCCAGGTTGTGGATCAATGCCACCTGCGAGCACCAGTAGCTGCCGGCGGGTTGCTTGTAGAGATCCCGGTAGGTGCCGGCGACGCGCACCGGTTGGCCGTTGACCCGCACTGTGCCGCCGGCGCGAACCGAGAGATCCGACGCCGCGACGTCGGAAATCCATACCCCCCGCCCACCGGCCGACGCGAGCTTCGTGACGTGCGCGAGGGCCCGGTCGCCGTAGTAGAACGAGACCGGAATGTTGAGATCAGACGTACCCGCCGCGGTCAGCGGCTGACCGGCGCGGTTCTTCCAGAAGGTGCTGGTGAATCGCCGTACCGGCGCACCGAGCCCGTGCGCGCGCATGCTGTCCGCGGCGCCCGCGTCCAGGGTCCGGTAGGTCGCGGGGGAGACGCCGCCGGGTGGGTACAGCTGGCTGCTGCCCTCGACGCTGCTGGCGTCGGCGGTGAGCGTCGTCGCTGGCTGCGCGGCGTCCGGGCACAGACCGCCGACCAGGGTCTGCAGCGCCTTGGACGACGACGAGGACAGGAACAGCGCCGCGGAGGAACTCGCGCAGGCGAGGATCGCCGCGGCGCCGATGACGGCGAGGAGCACGGCCGGGTTGCGGAAGCCGAGGCCGGGCGCCCGGGTCCACGGCGGGAGCAGGATCGTGCCACGCCGATTCGACGGAGGCGGAGCGGTTCGTGCCGGGTGCCCGAGTCGTGGTCCTGGCATGCACCTGTCCTCTCCGTGGCGACTCGCGGGAAGTATCCGGCGGATCACCGCGGAGGCCACAGGGAAGTGACCGGATCGTTACGCCGGCCCGCCAGCGGTGGTGCGGTCGGCCGTATCCCGCTGGACCGATCGCGCCCGCGGTCCGCGGCGGCGAGGGCCGTTCGGCGAGCCACCGGGCTGGGGCTGACCTCTCGTCGTGCGTGTCAACTCGTCGTGCGGACCGGCACCACAGGGCGCTGCGAATCGAGTCAGCGCCAGCCGGACACGCGGTTTCAGGTCCGGTTACCGTTTCATCTGACCCGTCACCGTCGACCGGATCGACCGGATCAACCGGATCAACAGAGGAGGCCCGGCGTGAACGCAACGCCCGGCATCGATCCGTCGGCCGCACCGAGCGGTGCCGGCTGCACCGAATGCCTTGCCGCGGCGGGTTGGTGGTTTCACCTGCGGCGCTGCGCCCGGTGCGGGCACATCGGCTGCTGCGACACCTCCCCGTCCCAGCACGCCACCGCCCACGCGACGGAGACCGGACACGCGGTCATCCGCAGCTTCGAGCCCGGCGAGGACTGGTTCTGGAGCTACGACACGGAGCAGTTCGTCGACGGGCCGCCGCTCGCTGCGCCCGCGCACCACCCGATCGACCAGCCGACTCCCGGCCCGGCCGGGCAGGTCCCGCCTGACTGGCAGGACCAGCTGAACTGAGCCCGGCCGGCCGGCGCGCGCCTGCTGACCCGTTGTCGGGCCGGGGCTGCTGGGCGCGCGATCGCGCCCGGACTGCGGCTGCCGTTTGTCGTGCCGGTCGTCTGGACGACCGCGTTGACAAACGATGGGCACCGGTCGTGGGCCGGCCCCGACATCTCGCCGGCGGCCTCCCGAGCCTTCTTGGCTCACCCGCACGTTGGACAGCACGGAGAGCGCGGAGCGGGCCACCCGGGCGACGGTGCCGGTTCGCCTGCCATCACCGGCATTTTCGCGGCCGCTCGTACCGGCGGCTCCGCCTCAGCGTCTGCCACCCAATCGGTGAGCGATGATCATGTCCTACGGGACGCGTGCTACCCCGAACGGCGCGGTGGCTGCCATCGACAACCGACGACGGTGGGCACCGATCAGTTCTCGTTGCGTTCGCCGGCCGCAGTCGCGGCTGCAAACGGAGACCCACGTCGTGTCAGCTGAGATCGGCAGCTGCGACGCGCCGGTTTCGAGCGGGATGCAGCTCCGCCAGGCGTGCAGCCGCACGCCGGCGGCCCTCATCGGTAGCGCACGTCATCCGGCGGGGGCCGGAGCGCGGCGCAGCCACCACTCCGCAGCCGGCACGTGGATGACGAACGCCAACGGGAACCCGACCGCGAAGCTGGTGTTCAGCGCCGTCAGGCCCGTGCCGGCCAGCAGGCCGATCCAGATCCGGATCGTGCCAACGCCGATCGCGACGGCGAATGCGCGAATCATCCAGCGGCGATGGGTCGCAACCTCGCCGCGTCGGATCGCCGCGAGGGCCGTACCCAGACAGGTGCGGAACCAGACGCCGAACACCGCGGACGTGACGGCCTCGGAGACGCCTCCGAACGAGTACAGAGTGCCGAAGACGATCGCGAACGCACCGGTCAGGAAACCCACGGCCAGCACGACGCGGCCCAGCCGCCGATGGAAGACGTAATGCCTGCTGCGGAAGCGGTGCGAAACCTGTAGCGAGGCACCGAGTAGATAGAGCACACCCGGAACGACGTGCAGGTAGCCCACCCACGGATGTGCGATCCAGGACCGGTTGATGTCATCGAGTTCTTGCGGATCGGTGCCGAACTTCGGCACGTCGAGGATCAACCTGCGCACGAAGAACACCAGCACGATGGCGATCAGAACGGCGCACGTTAGGAATACCGCCCGCCGGCCCGGGCCTACCTGCTCCTGCCGGGTATCAACGTCGTCGATTGCGCTCATGCCGCTGCCGCTCCGAAAGTCTGACGGTCGAGCACCGCGACGGCAGGCGCCGATGGTCCCCCGACGACGGCCGAGGATATCGGCGTGCGAGCGCGTCTGGCACCGCGTCACCCGGAAGGGGGGCGTCACCTCCGGTCGGCGGGAGGTCGGGCAGCAGCTGGTGGGACTGACGGCGCTGCGTGACTCGCCGAGCGTGCTCCCGGCCCGAGCAGAACCACGCCGACTGTCACCGCGCGGTCGCGACCGGATTGACGCGCTCTCGTCTGTCGTGCCGGTCGCGCGCACGACCGTATCGACGAACGACGGACGGCCGGCGTCAGACCAGGCTGTCGGCCCAGGCCTGGTGCAGGCCCGCGAAGGCGCCGTCGTCGCCGATGAGGTCATCGGGCGCGCCGTCCTCGACGATCCGACCGGCATCCATCACCAGCACCCGGTCGGCGATCTCGACGGTGGACAGCCGGTGCGCGATGATCAGCGCGGTACGGTCCGCCAGGATCGTCCGCAATGCCTTCTGCACCAGGCGTTCACTCGGAACGT
>JBPCOR010000105.1:0-3184 GCA_051000035.1 Mycobacteriales bacterium
GGCCGTCGACGGATCATCGACCGGTGGCGGTCCAGCTGATGAAGGGGCGCGCATGCGCATCGTAGTTCTCGGCGGCGACGGATTCTGCGGGTGGCCGACCGCGCTGCATCTGTCCGAAGCAGGTCACGTCGTGATGATCGTCGACAACCTGTCGCGACGGAATATCGACAACGAGCTCGAGGTGACATCGCTCACGCCCATCTCGCCGATGAGCGTCCGGCTGGCCGCCTGGAAGGAGCTGACCGGCAAGGACATCGGCTACCACCTGTTCGACGTCGCGGTGCACTACCACCGGCTCTTGTCGCTGCTGCAGGACTTCCAGCCCGATTCGGTCGTGCACTTCGCCGAGCAGCGCGCCGCGCCGTATTCGATGAAAAGCTCCTGGCACAAGCGTTACACCGTGAGCAACAATCTCAACGCCACCAACAACGTCCTCGCCGCCGTCGTCGAGACCGGCCAGGACATCCACGTCGTGCACCTGGGCACGATGGGCGTCTACGGCTACGGAACCGCCGGGATGAAGATCCCGGAGGGCTACCTGCGGGTCGAGATCCGCACCGACGACGGGCGTCAGGTCGAGCAGGAGATCCTCTATCCCGCCAATCCGGGCAGCGTCTATCACATGACCAAGACGCAGGACCAGCTCGCGTTCGCATACTACAACAAGAACGACAAGGTGCGCGTCACCGACCTGCACCAGGGCATCGTCTGGGGCACCCAGACCCCCGAGACCGAACGGGACGAGCGGCTGATCAACCGCTTCGACTACGACGGCGACTACGGCACCGTGCTCAACCGGTTCCTGATGCAGGCGGCGGTCGGATACCCGCTGACCGTCCACGGCACCGGCGGGCAGACCCGCGCCTTCATCCATATCCGCGACACCGTCCGGTGCATCGAGCTGGCGATCGCCAACCCACCCAAGCACGGTGACCGGGTCAAGATCCTGAACCAGATGACCGAGACCCACCGGGTCCGCGACCTCGCCAAGCTGGTGTCCGACATCACCGGCGCGGAGGTCGACCAGGTCGAGAACCCCCGCAACGAGGACGCCGAGAACGATCTCTTCGTGGAGAACCGGCAGTTCCTGGAAATGGGCCTGGATCCGGTCACGCTGCAGAACGGCCTGCTCGCCGAGGTGACCGAGATCGCGCAGAAATACGCCGACCGGTGCGACCGGGACAAGATCCCGGCGCGGTCGCAGTGGCGCACCGGTCAGCCTGGCGTCGCCGCCAACCACTGACCCATGCGGGCACCGGGCACCGGGCGGGCAGCCGACCCACCCGGTGCCGACGCTCCCGGCGATGCCGGCCCGGCGTCGGCGGTGCGCGGAACGAGGTCACCCGACGCCGAAACCGAGCAGCTCGCGCAGCGGCGGTCGTGGCGGGCGGGCCTCGGCGGATACGCCGTCGTGCTGGTCGCCTCGGCCGGATTGAGTGTCCCGTACCTCGGCCGGGCGCTGTGGCAGCACCCGGCCCGCACCTGGCAGGGGAATGTCGGTGACCCCGAGCAGATCATCTGGTCGCTCAGTTGGGTCCTCCATGCGATGGTCACCGGCCACAACCCGCTGCTGACCAACGCCGCGCTCTACCCCGAGGGCGCGAACATGATGTGGAACACCTCGCTGGTGTTCCCCGGCGTCCTGATCTCGCCGGTCACGCTGATCTTCGGACCGACGGTCAGTTACAACGTCCTGCTCGTCCTCGCGCCGATCACGACTGCGCTGACGACGTACGCGTTGCTGGGCCGCTGGGTGCGCAGCCGAGTCGCCGCAGCGGTCGGGGCGCTGGTGTTCGCCTTCAGCCCCTTCATGATGGTCCAGAGCGCATCGAGTCACCTGCACGTGGTGCTGCTCGCCCTGGTGCCGCTGATGCTGCTCACCCTGGACGAGCTCGTCATCCGGCAGCGGTGGTCGCCGGTACTCAGCGGTGGCCTGCTGGGGCTGTTCGCGGCCTGCCAGCTGCTCACGGCCGAGGAGATGCTGGCGGCGGCGGCACTGCTGGTCGCGGCAGCACTGCTCGTCCTCGCCCTGCTGCACCCCCGCGGGGTGCCGGCGCGGATCCCGCACCTACTGCGCGGTGGCGTCGCCGCGGCCGTGGTCTTCGGGGTGCTCGCGGGCTATCCGCTCTACGTCCAGCTGCTCGGCCCGCGCCGGGCACCGGGCGCGCATCCGACGAGCACCTACGTCACCGACCTGATGAATCTCGTGCAGCCGGTGCTGACGTTCTTCGGCGTCGACCGCAGGCAGAATCAAGACCTGCCCTTCACCGGCAACGCCGGGGAATGGTCCGGCTACCTCGGCGTTCCGTTGCTGCTGCTGATCGTGATCGTGGTCGCCTGGTCGTGGCGGCGGCCGGTCGTGCGGGCCGCGGCCATCCTGCTGGTCATCTTCCTGGTCCTCTCATTCGGTCCGTACCTGCACATCAACGGTCACGGCACCGGGATCGGCATGCCGTGGGGCACCCTCGAGCAGCTTCCGTTGCTGGGCAACCTGCTGGCCGGCCGGCTGTCGTCGATAGTCGACCTCGCGGCGGCCGTCCTGGTCGCGGTATTCATCGACGAGCTCAGCCGGCTACGACGGCGCGGGATCCAGCTGGCCGGTGCCGGGCTCGTCGTCCTGATCGCGCTGTCGCTGGTGCCGAACGGAATCCGTACGACGACGATCCCGACGCCGGCGTTCTTCACCAGCTCGGCGTTGGATGACAACGTGCCGGCCGGCTCGGTCACCCTCGTCGTGCCCTACGTCTACCGACCCGGTCTGGAACGCCCGATGCTCTGGCAGGCGAACGCCGACATGTACTACAAGATGGTGGACGGGTGGCTGATCGTGCCCGGCCCGCACAACGGGACCCAGCACATCATCGCCACCACCTTGGACGACTTCTACCTGGGACCGGTGACGGTGACGCCGGCGCTGCGTTCGAAGTTCACCGCCGAGATGCGGGCTCGGGAGGTCCGCACGGTCCTGGTCGCACCGATGCCCCACCATGACCTCGCGATCAGGTTCTTCCGCCAGCTGTTCGGCCGGGACTCCGACATCCAAAGCGGCGACGTCGACCTGTGGCGCGTACCGAACCGGGCCTGATCGGGCCCGGCGTCCGCCACCGCGCGGGCGCGGTCACCCAGCCGTCGTGCCGACCACGACGATCGTTGCCGGCGCGCCGGTGGTGGTGGCCGCTCGGCA
>JBPCOR010000128.1:0-5341 GCA_051000035.1 Mycobacteriales bacterium
GCATCAGCCGGCCCAGCGCGGCTTCGGCCCGGTCCCGGTGACTGGTCGACCCGGTCAGCGCGGCATAGCCGAGCAGCGCGGCCGCCATCGCCGCGGTGCCCGCCGGCGCTGGTCCGTCGGAGAGATCCCGGGGCCGGCGGATGAGCGCCTCGGCGTCGTCGGCGGTGTCCCAGAACGTGCCGTCGGCATCGGCGAAATGTGTCACCGCGACGTCGAGAAGCCGCCCCGCGGCCTCGAGCCAGCGCGGGCCGGCGGTCGCCTGGTGCAGCGCCAGCAGCCCCTCGGCGAGGTCGGCGTAATCCTCCAGCACGCCGGCCGCGTCCCCCACCCGGCCGTCGCGCGAGGATCGCCGCAGCCGGCCGTCGACGAGGTGCGTCCGCAGCACCAGGCCGGCCGCGGCGGCGGCCGCGTCCACAGTGGACTGGCTGCCGAGCAGCGCCCCGACGTCGGCGAGGGCGGCGATGGCGAGGCCGTTCCAGGCCGTCACGACCTTGTCGTCGCGGGCCGGCTGGTCGCGGCCGGATCGACTCTGCAGCAGGGTCTTTCGCGCATGCACCCATCTGTCCACATCGGACGGATCGGATGGATCGGCCGGCAGCCGCAGCGTCGACGCGCCGGCCTCGAAGGTGCCCGCGTCGGTCACCGCGAGCAGCCGCGCCGCACAGGCGCCGTCGTCGGGCCCGAGCACGTCGAACAGCTGTGCCTGCGTCCAGACGTACGTCGCGCCATCGACGCCGCCGGTGTCGGCGTCCATCGCGGCGGCCATCCCGCCCTCGGCGGTGCGCAGGTCGCGGATGATGAATTCCACCGTCTCCGCGGCGATCCGCCGGGCCAGCGCCGACCCGGTCTGCCGCCACAGATGCGCGTAGACGCGGGCGAGCAGCGCATTGTCATAGAGCATCTTCTCAAAGTGCGGAACGACCCAGGCCGCATCCACGCTGTAGCGGGCGAATCCGCCGCCGAGCTGGTCGTAGACCCCGCCGCGGGCCATCGCCTCGCAGGTCCGCCGGACCATCTCCACGGACCGGGCGTCGCCGGCGCGGACGGCATGCCGGAGCAGGAATTCCAGCACCATCGACGGCGGGAACTTCGGCGCCGTACCGAATCCGCCGTGCCTGTCGTCGTGCTCGCCGGACAGCACGGATGCCGCGCGATCCAGCGCCGCCGCGTCGATCCGGCGCGCGTCGGGCACCCCGTCGAACTGCGCGAGCTGGCCGAGGATGGTCGCACCGGACGCGACGATCTCCGCCCGCCGGTCCCGCCACGCCGTGGCGACCGCGTCGAGCAGCTGACCGAGAGCCGGGATGCCGGGCCGGGGCGTCGGCGGGAAGTAGGTGCCACAGAAGAACGGCGCACCGTCGGGCGTGGTGAATACTGTCATCGGCCAGCCGCCGGCGCCGGTCATCGCCTGGGTGGCCTGCATGTAGACGGCGTCGACGTCCGGCCGCTCCTCGCGGTCGACCTTCACGCAGACGAACGAGTCGTTCATCACCCGCGCGGTCTCGGCGTCCTCGAAGGACTCGTGCGCCATCACGTGGCACCAGTGGCAGGCGGCGTACCCGATCGACAGCAGGACCGGCACGTCACGGTGGCGGGCCGCGGCGAAGGCGGCGTCCCCCCACGGCCGCCAGTCGACCGGATTGTCCTTGTGCTGCAGCAGGTACGGGCTGGTCGCATCGGCGAGACGGTTGGCCATACCGGCGGCTACGCTGCGCCGTCGGTGGTGTGCCCGGCGTCGGAATCCGCCTGCTCATCCGGTGGGCCCGGATCGGCGGGCGGGTCGAAGGATTTGGGTACCCGGTTCAGGTGCGTGATCAGCGATCGGCCGAGGAAGGCCAGCGCGATGCACAGCAGGATGACCACGAGCAGGCCGATCGGCCCGGCCTCGCGGGCTTCCGCGGCGAGCGGTGACAGGACTCCCCCGGCGGCGATCACGCGGCGGTCAGCTCCCGCACCCCGGCGAAGAGGTCATCCTCCGGGGGCGGGCTGTCCACTGTGGATCGGACCAGTTCGTAGTCCTCGGTGGGCCAGACCCGCTTCTGGATCGCGAGCGGCACGGAGAACCAGCGCCCGGCCGGATCGACCTGGGTGGCGTGCGCGATCAGCGCCTGGTCGCGGACGTCGAAATAGTCCGAGCACGGCACCCGGGTCGTGATCCGGGCGGACTTGTCGAACGCGTCGTCCCACGTCTGCAGCCACTCCGTGTACGGCGACTCCAACCGCTCGGCGAGCAGCGCCTCGTGGATCGCCGTGAGGCGACCCTTGCTCATCCCCATCTGGTAGTAGAGCTTCGGTGTCCGCCACGGCGCGCCGGCACCCGGGTACCGGCTCGGGTCGGCCGCCGCGTCGTAGGCGTGCATGGAGACCTTGTGGCACATGACGTGGTCGGGGTGCGGGTATCCGCCGCTCTCGTCGTAGGTCAGGATGACGTGCGGCCGGAAGCACCGGATGGACGCGACCAGCGGCGCTGCGGCGACCGCGACATCCTGCAGTCCGAAGCAGCCGTCGGGCAGCGGCGGGGTCGGATCCCCCTCGGGCAGGCCGGAGTCGACGAAGCCGAGCCACTCCTGGCGGACGCCGAGGATCTCCCGCGCCCGCTTCATCTCCTCGGCGCGCACGGCGGTGATGTTGTCGGCGATCTCCGGGCGGTCCATCGCCGGATTGAGGATCGAGCCGCGCTCGCCGCCGGTGCAGGTGACGACGAGGACGTCGGCGCCCTCGCGGACGTAGCGCGCCATCGTCGCCGCACCCTTGCTCGATTCGTCGTAGGGGTGGGCGTGGACGGCCATCAGGCGAAGCTGGTCGGGCACGGTGTCTTCGGCTCCCTGCGGTTGGCCTCCGGTGGAGGCCTGCGATCATGGTCGGACGGCTCGGCGAGACCGACCCGCGTGTGAGTGTCTCAACTCTATTGTGCGGGCTTCTGGGGGCCACCGTGACGACGCCCCGACCGCCCGCCGTACCGAAGGCCTATGCGGGCGGGCGGCGCCAGCGGCCGTCCCGGCTCACCTACGCGCTCGGCGCGCTGGTGATCGTCGCCGGCCTCGCCGTCGCCTACCTCGGATACCTGCGCCTGGGCCAGCGGCCCCTCGACGTGCAGGTCACCGGGTACCTGCTGCACGACCGCTCGGTGATCGTGCGGTTCGACCTGACCCGCAGCCACCCGGAGCGGCCGGTCGCCTGCACGCTGAACGCCCTGGACGACAACGGCGCGGTGCTGGGCCGATCGCACCAGCGGTACCCGCCAGGTTCACGTACGGTGACCGGCGAGCGGGGCGTCGTGCCAACGCCGAGACGAGCCGTTCTGGGCGAGGTGGAGAGCTGCGCGTACGTCGCCGGGCGCTGACACCGGGCCGGCCGGCGTAGTCGCGGCGCGCGCCCGTCCCGCCGATTGTGCCGGCCGCGTCCAGTAGCTGTTATTTTCAATGGTCTACCTGCACCGTCTACCTGCACCGTCTACCTCCACCGTCTACCTCCACCAAGGTCTGCCCGCACCGCCCGGGGGCCGCGCTGATCTGCCGCCGCCCCCTCTCTGGGTAAGGAGTTCCGCCGTGACAACCACCGACAACGAGACCGCCGCCACCTGGCTGACCCAGGACGCCTTCGACCGGCTGAGGGCGGAGCACGACGAGATGGTGGCAAATCGCGGAGCCATGGCGGCGGAGATCAACGAGCGGCGCGAAGAGGGCGACTTGAAGGAGAACGGCGGCTACCACGCCGCCAAGGAGGAGCAGGGCAAGCAGGAGGCGCGGATCCGCCAGCTCGCGCAGCTGCTACGTACCGCGCAGGTCGGCGAGGCGCCGAAGGACGACGGCATCGCCGCGCCCGGGATGGTCGTGACGGTGCGATTCGACGACGGCGACGACGACGAGGTCTTCCTCATCGGGTCGCGCGAAGAGGCGATGACGACGGATCTGGAGGTCTACTCCGCGAACTCGCCCCTGGGCCATGCCCTGACCGGCGCCCGCGTGGGCGATACGTGCCAGTACACGATGCCCAACGGCAAGACCATGAAGGTCGCGCTGCGCGAGGCGAAGCCCTTTCACGGCTAGCCGCAGGACCTAGCTCCGGCCGCGATCCGGCACGCAGGCACTGGCTCGGCCGTACCCCAAGTGAGAGGACCCGCCCCGTGACCGACACGATCGAGCAGCCAGCCGAGGCACCCGTCGAGGATGCATTCCCGGTCCGGGGGATGGACGCGATCGTCCTCGGCGTGGGTAACGCGAAGCAGGCCGCGCACTACTACTCATCGGCATTCGGGATGCGCGTCGTCGCCTACGCCGGGCCGGAAACCGGCAACCGCGAGGCGACATCATACGTCCTGGAGTCCGGCGGCGCCCGATTCGTGCTGTCCGGCTCGGTCCGGGCCGGCACGCCCCTCGCCGAGCACGTGGCCCGGCATGGGGACGGCGTCACCGACCTGGCGCTGCAGGTCCCCGATGTCCATGCGGCCTACCGGCACGCCGTCGCGCACGGCGCGGTCGGACTGGACAAGCCGCACGAGCTGTCCGACGACGACGGCACGGTGGTGACCGCGGCGATCGCGACGTACGGCGACACCAGGCATTCGCTGGTCGACCGCTCCCGCTACGACGGCCCCTACCTGCCCGGTTACGTCGCGCACGCCCCGCTGCTCGCGCCCCCGGCGAAGCGCTTCTTCCAGGCCGTCGACCACTGCGTCGGCAACGTCGAGCTCGGCAAGATGGACGAGTGGGTGGATTTCTACCACCGCGTCATGGGCTTCACCAACATGAAGGAATTCGTCGGTGACGACATCGCGACGGAGTACTCCGCGTTGATGAGCAAGGTCGTCGCTGACGGGCACCGGAAGGTGAAGTTCCCGCTCAACGAGCCGGCGGCGGGCAAGCGCAAGTCTCAGATCGATGAGTATCTGCAGTTCTACGGTGGCGCCGGCGTGCAGCATGTCGCCCTCGCCACCAACGACATCGTCGCGAGCGTGCACCACATGCGGGCCGCCGGCGTGGAGTTCCTGCGCACGCCGGACTCCTACTACGAGGAGCTCGGCAACTGGGTCGGCGAGACCCGGGTGCCGCTGCAGGAGCTGCGCGACCTCGCGATCCTCGCCGACCGCGACGAGGACGGCTACCTGCTCCAGATCTTCACCGCACCCGTACAGGACCGGCCGACCGTGTTCTTCGAGCTGATCGAGCGACACGGCTCGATGGGCTTCGGCAAGGGCAATTTCAAGGCGCTGTTCGAGGCCATCGAGCGCGAGCAGGAGCGCCGAGGCAATCTCTGACGCCGAGGCGCCATAGAAAGCGCAGAGGCAATCTCTGACGCCGAGGCGCCATAGAAAGCGCCGAGGCAATCTCCCCGCCCGGCC
>JBPCOR010000149.1:0-7900 GCA_051000035.1 Mycobacteriales bacterium
ATCGACCAGCCCGGCGGCGATCGCCTTCCCGAGCAGCGACTGCCGCAGCGGCGCCAGGAACTCGGGAAAGATCGTGACGACGTCGATGCGCATGCCGGTGGGTCAGAGCTCCAGCAGACCCGGTGGCGGGTCGACCACCAGGCGCCCGGCGCCGATGTCCACCTCGGGGACGATGGCGTGCACGAACGGTACGAGCACGTCCGCCGACCGGTCGGCTGCGCCGGCCCGCCGGATGACGAGCAGGTCGCCGGCGAGTGAGTGCGAGATCTCGGTCACGGTGCCCAGCGTCGAGCCGTTGGTGAGGACCGCCGTGACGCCGACCAGCTGGTGGTCGTAGAAGTCGTCGGCGCCGGTGAGCTCGGGAAGCGCCGCGGTGTCGATGACCAGGCTGGTGCCGCGCAGGGCCTCGGCCGCGGCGCGGTCGGTGATCCCGGCGAACTCGACCACGAGCGAGCCGTGGTGCTCGCGCATCGAGCGCACCGTCAGCGGGCCGCGCTGCGCCGGCTCGGTCGCCACGACCGAGCCGGGGGCGAACCGCTCATCCGGGTCGTCGGTGTGGATCCGCACGAGCACCGCGCCCTTGACGCCGTGCGCCCGGCCCACCCGACCGACGACGAGGTGCATCTCTGCTGCGCTCAGAGTTCGTCCGTGTCGACCAGGTCCACCCGGATGCCGCGCCCGCCGACGCCGGACACCACCTGCCGCAGCGCCCGGGCGGTCCGGCCGCCCCGGCCGACGACCTTGCCGAGATCGTCGGGGTGCACGCGCACCTCGACGGTCTGCCCCCGCCGGCCCTGGACCATGTCGACGCGGACGTCATCGGGGTGTTCGACGATGCCACGGA
The DNA here is from genome assembly GCA_051000035.1 of Mycobacteriales bacterium. Lineage (GTDB taxonomy): Bacteria > Actinomycetota > Actinomycetes > Mycobacteriales > QHCD01 > QHCD01. Next base: position 845 of record JBPCOR010000149.1, read on the forward strand.
CCAGGTGATCGACGGCCTCCTCGATCACTGACCGTCGCTCGCAGCGGGCGTGCTGTCGGTCGTCGCGGCGCCGGCTCCGCTCGCGGCGGGCGGGCTGTCGGCCCCGGCGTCCGGAGTGGCCTCGGCGGCCGACGGGCCCGACGTGCCGGACGTGGTGGTACTCGAGTCGGCATCGGCCCTCGGGTCGGCGCCGGACTTCGAGTCGGCGCCGGACTTCGAGTCGGCGGCGGACTTCGGCTCAGCGTCGGCCTTCGGCTCGAGCTTGGCGGGCCGCTTCTTCCTGGGCGTATCGGGCGCGCCGGAGGAGCTGTCGTCCGTCGAGGCTTCCTTCGCCGCCTGCTCGAAGATCGCCCTGCGGTCGGCCTTTGGCGCGGCCGTCCTCATCGGCTCCGGTGCCGGCAGGCCCTTGAATTTCTGCCAGTCGCCGGTCACCTTCAGGATCGCCTCGACGGCCTCGGTCGGCTGCGCGCCGACACCGAGCCAGTACAACGCCCGATCGGACTCGACCTCCATGAAGGACGGATCGCGCTTGGGGTGGTACTTGCCGATCGTCTCGATCGCGCGGCCGTTGCGGCGGGTGCGCGCGTCGGCGACGACGATGCGGTAGTAGGGCGCCCGGGTCTTGCCCAGGCGCATCAGCTTGATCTTCGTTGCCACGAGTGTGGGTGCTCCAGTGTTCGGCTCGGATGAGCGGCTCGGCATTCGCGTGGGGCACGGAGCCGGGCGTTGCTCGAAGGACACGTCCCACGGCGGAGAGAGGGCCGACGTAGCACGGGTACGGCCGTCCATTCTGCCAGACGCCGGCCCACCTGGGCGCCGTCTGGCCCTAACGTCCTGCGAACCGTGCGTCCGGGCACTGTTCGCAGGACACTACGGGCGTCAATAGGCGCGACTGACCGTCGCGATCAGACCCGACTCGTCCTCGGTGTCCGGCACCGAACCGTCGGCCCGCGAGATGCAGCGGACGGTGATTCCCTGCGCGGCGAGCTTCTCCTCGCCGCCGTCGCGGACGAGCTCCCACGGCAGCCGGGCCCACCCGGACGCGCCGGCCTCGATCGCGGCGTCGACCGTGTCGACATCGACGGTCCGCTGCTCCAGCCGGCGGGCCGCGTCGTCATGCAGTGACCGCTGGTCGGTGTCGAGCGCGGATCGTACGACTGCCGGGACGCCACGAAGCGGCGTCTGCTCCTTGGTCCCAGGGATGCGGCGCGTCAGGGTCGCGGCGTCGGACGCGAGGTCCCGCGGACCGATCTCCACCCGCACCGGCACGCCCTTGAGCTCCCAGTCGACGGCGCGGCGGCCGAAGGCGATATCCGTCCTGTCATCGACGCTCACCCGCAATCCCGCATCGGCCAGCTCCGCCGCGACGGCGTGACACGTCCGCGCCGCCTCCGGCTTGACCGCCAGCACCACGACCTGGGTCGGAGCGAGCCGCGGGGGCAGCCGCAGCCCGGAATCGTCGCCATGGCACATGATCAGCCCGCCGACCATCCGGGTGGAGACACCCCACGACGTCGTCCAGGCGAACTCTCGGCCGCCGCCCTTGCCGGTGAAGTCGATGCCGAAGGCGCGGGCGAAATTCTGGCCGAGCTCGTGGCTGGTGCCCATCTGCAGCGCCTTGCCGTCGACCATCATCGCCTCGCACGCCATCGTGTTGACGGCGCCGGGGAACCGCTCGGCCGCGGTCTTGTTGCCGATCACGACGGGCATGGCGAGGATGTCGACCATGAAGTCGCGGTAGACCTGGTGCAGGATCCTGCGCGCGTATGCGGTCGCGTCCTCATACGTCGCGTGCGCCGTATGGCCCTCCTGCCATTGGAATTCACTCGACCGCAGGAAAAGCCGGGTCCGCAGCTCCCACCGCACCACGTTGCACCACTGGTTCAGCAGCATCGGCAGATCGCGGTAACTCTGCACCCACCGCGCCATGCACTCGCCGAAGAGGGTCTCGCTGGTCGGCCGGACGACGATCGGCTCCTCGAGCTTCTTGCCGCCGGCATACGTGACAAGCGCGACCTCGGGCGCGAAACCCTCGACGTGCTCGGCCTCGCGGTGCAGGTAGGACTCCGGGATGAACAGCGGCAGGTTGACGTTCGCCGCGCCCGCTGCCTTGATCCGAGCGTCGACCTCGGCGACCATCCGCTCCCAGATGGCGGTGCCCCACGGCCGGATGATCTGGGTCCCGCGGACCGGGCCGTTCTCGGCCAGCTCCGCCTTGGCGACGACGTCCTGATACCAGCGGGGGAAGTCCTCGGACTGCGGGGTCAGCACAGATGCCATGGCGCCGAGGCTAGTGCTTGACCTCGGCTGCTTGACCTCGGCGCCTTGACCTCGGCGCCTTGACCTCGGCCCTCGAGTGGTGCCGCTACGGCAGCAGACCGGCGACCAGCTCTGCCGGCACGACACGCACCGCGAACGGCCACGTCGCCTCATACGCCGCCTCGCCGACTGCTGTGACCGGCTCGGCGTACTCGGCACCGGCGAGCGTGAACGCCTGCAGCGACGGCGCCCCGCGGTCGGGATCGACCAGCCAGAACGACGCAGCGCCCAGGCGGGCGTATGCCGCCTTCTTCAGGCTGGCGTCTCGCAGCCGGCTGGTCGGGGAGATGACCTCCACCGCGAGCAGCGGTGCGGTGGGCAGGCAACGCTCGGTCAGGTCGTCGTATCGAGCCACGAGGACGTCGGGCTGCAGCTCGTTGAAGGCGTCGGGGCGGACGGCGAACGGCGCCGGCAGCACCCGCTGGTTCCGAGGGCAGAACGCGCGCAGCAGGACCGTCAGGGCGGTGACGACCTCCTGATGCGCCCAGCCGGGCGCCGGGCTCACCAGCAGCTCTCCGTCGATGAGCTCGTACCGGCGACCGTCATCGGGCATCCCCTCCAGGTCGGTGACCGTGAAGGGACGGGTGACGTCGGCCGGGCTGCTCACAACGGTCATGGTCCCCCCTTTCCGTAGTGGCCGCCATGGTGCGTCAGGGGTACGACGTTTCTTCCGTGGCGACGCCGCCGGTATCGGACGGCCAGTCGATCCGGTCGAATACCCGGCGCAGCCGGGCGCCCTTCGCGGGGTTGACCTGCTCGACCCAGCCGACCCGGCCGGCCAGGTGAGCGCGGAAATCGGCGTGACCGTCAAGGTTCTGGCTCGCCGGTCCACTGTGGACGGCATTGTGCAGCAGCGCTTTGAGCCGGTCGAAATCGGCCCGGGCCACGTTGGGATGCGCGTTCACGACGACCCCGGTGAGCCGCTGCCGGCCGCTGCGCGAGGCGATCCGGGTCTTGGCCGCGTTGAGCACGAAGCCCTCCTCGATCGCGATCCGGGCGACGACCCGGGCGAATCCACCCACCCGGTCGGCGAAGTCGCGGCCACCGGAGAACGCCAGGTCATCGGCGTACCGCGTGTAGGCCGCACCCGCCGACGCGCTGAGACCGGCGAGCCGGCCGTCCAGGCGGTAGGCCACGAGGTTGGCGAGCGCCGGCGAGGTGGGCGCGCCGGCGGGCAGGTGCGGCGTGCGCAGGGCCGAGGCCAACCGCGCCGCCGAATCCCCACGCCCGCGCAGTTGCGCTCGTACGTCGACCGGCGTCACCGTTGTGACCAGGCCAGCGAGGACGTGTGCCACCGGCTCTGGCCAGCCCGCGGTCCGGGCGATGCCGAAGATCCGCCCCGCGGTGACGGCGGCGAAGAAGTTCGCCAGGTCCATCCGCAGCAGCACCTGGCGGCCGGTGTGCGGCTCGGCGAAGGTCAGGACCGAGCGCGCCGGCCGGAAGCCATGCGCGGCGTCGTGCGCCGGGATCGCCACGATCGCCTCGTGCAGGAGCCGGCGCTGCAGTTCGCGCAGCCGCCATTTCGGGCTCTCGATCACACGTACGCCTCCGGCCGGTTTGGCGAGCAGCCGGTAGCGGTAGTGCCGCAGCCGGTGCTCCGAGCGGACGCCGTACACCCGGGTGTCGGCGAACCAGGCCAGCTCCCCGCCGGTGAGCCCGAGGTGACGCGCGAGGTCGTCGACGGTGTCCCAGCGCGGCGTCGGCCAGGGCGCTCGTACGACGGACACCGGCACCGGGGTTCGGGTGTTTACGGCCGGGATCGGCCGGCCAGCGGCCAGCGCCGCAGCGGCGACCTGCGGAAGGGGTGGGCCGAGCAGCAGGAATCTCGCCAACTCCCGGGGCGCGTCGCGCGGCGCTTGGGGGTAGGCGCGGTACGCGGCCTGCGCAAGCTGGTCCACCCATCGACCCGGCCGCTCGAGGGCGCCGCGAACTCGCTCGGTCATCGGGTCGAGCCGCCACTCGCCGGCCAGCAACACGTCCGCGATGCCGTCGGCGGTGCGGGCCAGGACGATCTGCGCCGACCGGCGGGCGAGGACCGGCTCCCCGGGGGGCCGATCGCCGTCAGCCGGGGCCGGCGGCGTCATGGGCGACCGGAGTGGAGCAGCGGGCTCCGACCTGTCTCGTCGTGCGTGCACACCCGTGCGTGGTAGCGCGCAGCGGTGCATGCGATGCGGTGACCAGGAATGCTGACCGACCCCGGGGTGGCCCCGGAGCAGCCGGAAGGCGCCTCACGGCGCGAACCGACCTGCTCGAAGCCCCGCTGCCTCACGGCGCCGAGCCTAGTCTCGCCGTCCGGATCTGCACCCGGGAACGATGTGGGGGCGCCGTTCAGCCGGGAAGGCGACGTGGCCGGCAGCGATACCGGGTAGTCATCGAGATCAGACCAGGATGACGCTGATGGCGCCCGACATCGGTGTCGCCGCAGCTTCACCACTCGTCGGCGACGACACGCCGCGACTGGATCGGCGGGTCGCTCCGTACGACTGGTAAAGGCGCAGAATGCGGCTGCCTGCGCCGTGGGTCAATCCGGGAATGGGTGCTGACTCGTGCGCGCGCGGTCACCGCACGACCAGCCCGTGCAGGACGATGCGCTGTGGCGTGGCCAGCGTGTCGATGTCGACCCGGGGATCGGCGGCGTAGACCCCCAGGTCGGCCGGCGCGCCCTCCTCGATGCCCGGCAGTCCGAGCCAATCGCGCGCCCGCCACGACGCGGCGCCGAGGGCGTCCACCGCGGACATCCCGGCGCGCTGCAGCTCGCGGACCTCCTCGGCGATGCGTCCGTGCGGCAGCATGGTGCCCGCGTCGGTCCCGGCGTAGATCGGTACTCCAGCCTCGTACGCCGCCCGCAACCGGATCCTCGACGTGCTGTGCAGGCGGCGTATCCGCTCGGCGTAGACCGGGAAACGCCTTGCCTGATCGGCGATCGAGGGGAAGTTTTCGATGTTGATCAGGGTCGGCACCAGCGCCGTACCGGCCGCCGCCATCTTCCCCAGCAGGTCCTCGGTCAGTCCGGTCCCGTGCTCGATCGAGTCCACCCCGGCGGCGATGAGATCGGGCAGCGCCTCCTCCCCGAAGGTGTGCACGGCGACCTTCGCACCGGCCGCGTGCGCGCGGCGGACCGCCTCGTGCAGCGCGTCGGCCGGCCACTCCGGGGCCAGATCACCGAGCCCCCTGTCGATCCAATCACCGACGAGCTTGACCCAGCCGTCGCCCGCCGCGGCCTGCCGTTCGACCTCGGCCGGCAGATCCGCGGGCTCCAGCTCGATTGCCAGGTCCGGGATGTAGCGCCCGGTACGGGCCAGATGGCGGCCGGCCCGGATGATTCGGGGTACGTCGGTGCGTTGCTGAAGCCACCGCGTGTCGACCGGCGAGCCGGCATCGCGCAGCAGCAGCACGCCGGCGTCGCGTTCGACGTGCGCCTGCCGCAGCGCCACCTCGGGCGACGCGGCGACGGGATCGTTGTCCAGCCCGATGTGACAGTGCGCGTCGACCAGGCCCGGCAGGATGAATCCGCCGCGGCTGACCGTGTCCGCACCGGGCACCGGCTCGAAGGTGATCGTGCCGTCGCGGACCCACAGGTCGCGCCGCGATTCAGCCGGCAGCAGCACGCCGGTGAGGTGCAGCGCCGGCAGCGCACCGGTCACTGCTTCGGGAACTTCAGCTTCGACAGGTCCGGCAACGACGTACCGGGTGGGAGTTTCGGCATCGTCCCCGGCAGCGCCGGCGGTGGACCGCCGCCACCGGGCATCCCGCCGGACATCCCGCCGGGGAAACCTCCCGGCAGGCCGCCGGGCATCCTGGCCGGGCCGCGACCACGAGCACCCGCCTTGCCCTTGCGCCCCTTCTTGCCCTTGCGCGAGCGATTCGACCGGCGCGCCCCGCCGAGGCCGAAGCTGCCGGCCATCTGCGACATCATCTTCTGGCTCTCGAAGAAGTTCTCGATCAGCTTCTTGACGTCGAAGACCGACCGTCCCGAGCCGAGTGCGATCCGGTTGCGCCGCGACCCGTTGATCATCTTCGGGTCGGCCCGCTCGCCCGGCGTCATCGATCGGATGATCGCCGCGACGTGATCCAGGTCGCGGTCGTCGATGTCGGCTATCTGGTCCTTCAGCTGCCCCATGCCGGGGAGCATTCCGAGGATCCCCGACAGCGGCCCCATCTTCTTCAGCGCCATCATCTGGTCGAGGAAATCGTCCAGCGTGAATTTGCCACCGCTGGCCATCGTCTCGGCCATCCGCTGCGCCTCGTCGGCGTCGAATGCCGACTCGGCCTGCTCGATCAGGGTCAGCATGTCGCCCATGCCCAGGATGCGCGAGGCCATTCGCTCGGGATGAAAGACGTCGAAGTCGGCGAGCTTCTCACCGGTGGAGGCGAAAAGAATCGGCGTACCGGTGACGTAGCGGACCGAGAGCGCCGCACCACCGCGGGCGTCACCGTCCAATTTGGACAGCACGACGCCGGTGAAGCCGACGCCGTCACGGAACGCCTCGGCGGTGGCGACGGCATCCTGCCCGGTCATGGCGTCGACGACGAAGAGCGTCTCATCGGGCCGAACGGCGTCGCGGATCGCCGTCGCCTGCGCCATCATGTCTGCGTCGACGCCGACGCGCCCGGCCGTGTCGACGACCACGATGTCGTGCATCCGCCGCCGCGCCTCGGCGACGCCGTCCCGCGCCACCGCGACCGGGTCCCCGCCCGGCGCGTCCGCACCGGTGGCCACAGCGCCCGGCCCCATCC
>JBPCOR010000169.1:0-3224 GCA_051000035.1 Mycobacteriales bacterium
GCTGGCCCCCGGTTCCAAGGTCGTCATGGACTACTACGAGCGGGCCGGTCTCACGCCGTACCTGGAGAAGCTCGGCTTCAACCTCGTCGGCTACGGCTGCACCACCTGCATCGGCAACTCCGGCCCGTTGCCCGGACCCGTCAGCGCTGCGGTCAACGAAGCCGATCTGGCCGTGGTGGCGGTGCTGTCGGGCAACCGCAACTTCGAGGGCCGGATCAATCCCGACGTGAAGATGAATTACCTCGCGTCGCCCCCGCTGGTCGTCGCCTATGCCCTGGCCGGAACGATGGACCTGGACCTGACGACCGAACCGCTCGGAAGCGATACCGACGGCAACCCGGTGCGGCTCGCCGACATCTGGCCGAGCGGCGCGGAGATCCAGGCCGTCATCGACACGGCCATCGCGTCGGAGATGTACCAGCACGACTACGCCGATGTGTTCGCCGGCGACGAGCGCTGGCAGGGTCTGCCGACGCCGGCGGGCGACGTCTTCGCCTGGGACGCCGAGTCGACGTACGTCCGCAAGCCGCCGTACTTCGACGGCATGACCCGCAAACCCGAGCCGGTCACCGACATCGACGGCGCCCGGGTGCTCGTCAAGCTCGGCGACTCGGTCACGACCGACCACATCTCCCCGGCCGGCGCGATCCGCACCGACTCCCCGGCCGGGCAGTATCTCGCCGAGCACGGCGTGGCCCGCAAGGACTTCAACTCCTACGGCTCGCGCCGCGGCAATCACGAGGTGATGATTCGCGGCACGTTCGCCAACATCCGGCTGCGCAATCAATTGAGGCTGCCGGGCGGCGAATCCCTGCCAGAAGGCGGCTACACCCGCAATCTGCTCACCGGGGAACGGGTGAGCATCTATGCTGCCGCGAGGGCCTATGCCGACGCCGGCCTGCCGCTGGTGGTGCTCGCCGGCAAGGAATACGGCTCGGGCTCCTCGCGTGACTGGGCCGCGAAGGGCACCGCCCTGCTCGGCGTACGCGCGGTCATCGCGGAGTCCTTCGAGCGGATCCATCGCTCCAACCTGATCGGCATGGGTGTGCTGCCGGTGCAGTTCCCCGCCGGCGGGACCGCACGGTCGCTCGGCCTGTCCGGCGAGGAGACGTTCTCCATCAGCGGGATAACGGCGATCAACGACCGTGACACGCCGGCCACGGTCACGGTGCACGCCGACGACGTGGAATTCGAGGCGACCGTGCGCATCGACACCCCCGGCGAAGCCGCGTACTACCGCAACGGCGGCATCATGCAGTACGTGCTCCGCACGCTGCTGGACTGACCGACGGTGCCAGCCGGGCCGGCGCGACCCGATCGGGCAGCTCTGCGGGGCGCGCGAGACCGCCCGATCGCCGACACCGTCGCGCCGGGACTCGACGTGCTGCTCTGCGGCATCAACCCCAGCCTGTGGTCGGGCGCGACGGGGCACCACTTCGCCCGCCCCGGCAACCGGTTCTGGCCGGCGTTGCACGATTCCGGCTTCACGCCGCGGCTGCTGCGCCCGGACGAGCAGGCGCTGCTGCTGTGCTACCGCATCGGCGTGACCAACCTTGTCAACCGCGCCACCGCCCGGGCCGACGAACTCACCGACGCCGAATTGCGCGACGGCTGCGCCCGCCTGACCGAGACGGCGACGCGGTATCGGCCGTGCTGGGTCGCCGTCGTCGGGGTGACGGCGTACCGGGTGGCGTTCGCGCGGCCGGCAGCGCGCATCGGCCGGCAGGAGGAGACAATCGCCGGCACCGCCCTGTGGGTGCTGCCCAACCCGAGCGGCCTCAATGCCCATTACACCGCCGCCGGGATCGCACGCGAATTCGCGCTGTTACGCGCCGCCGCCGGCCGCCGATCCCGCGGGCCCGGCTAGGCCAGCGCGACGAGGTCGGCGAAGTCCTCGCTCCAGGCGTCCTCAATCCCGTCCGGCAGCAGAATGACCCGCTCGGGCTGCAACGCCGCCACGGCACCCTCGTCGTGGGTGACCAGCACGATCGCCCCACGGTAGGTCCGCAGCGCGCCGAGCACCTGCTCCCGCGACGCCGGGTCGAGGTTGTTGGTCGGCTCGTCGAGCAGCAGCACGTTCGCCGATGAACAGACCAGCCCGGCAAGCGCGAGGCGAGTCTTCTCCCCGCCGGAGAGGGTGCCGGCCCGCTGGTCAGCGGACTCGCCGGAGAAGAGAAATGTGCCGAGGAGCTTGCGCAGGTCGCCGTCGGGGAGGTTCGGAGCGGTCGACCGCATGTTCTCCAGCAAGGTGCGGTCGACGTCCAGGGTTTCGTGCTCCTGCGCGTAGTAGCCGATCCGCAGGCCGTGGCCGGGCTCGACGGCACCGGTGTCCGGCCGCTCCATGCCGGCGATGATGCGCAGCAGCGTCGTCTTCCCGGCGCCGTTGAGGCCGAGGATGACGACCCGGGCGCCCCGGTCGACCGCGACGTCGACGTCGGTGAAGACCTCCAGCGAGCCGTAGTTCTTCGACAGGCCGGATGCGGTGAGCGGGGTGCGGCCGCACGGCGCGGGCTCGGGGAAGCGGACCTTGGCGACCTTGTCCGACCGGCGTACCGACTCCAACCCGGCGAGCATCCGCTCGGCCCGGCGAGCCATGTTCTGCGCGGCGACGGCCTTGGTCGCCTTGGCCCGCATCTTGTCGGCCTGGGCAAAGAGCGCCGTGGCCTTCTTCTCGGTGTTGGCGCGCTCGCGGCGGCGCCGACGTTCGTCGGTCTCACGCTGCTGCAGATAGGTCTTCCAGCCGACGTTGTAGACGTCGATCGCCGCCCGGTTGGCATCGAGGTGCCAGACCTTGTTGACGACGTGGTCAAGAAGCTCGACATCGTGGCTGATCACGACCAGACCGCCGTCGTGGCTACGCAGGAAGCCACGCAACCAGCCGACGGAGTCGGCGTCGAGGTGGTTGGTCGGCTCGTCGAGCAGCAGCGTCTCGGAGCCGGAGAACAGGATGCGGGCAAGCTCCACCCGGCGACGTTGCCCACCGGACAGCGTGCGCAACTCCTGCGTGAGCACCCGGTCGGGCAGACCCAGGTTGGAGCAGATCCGGGCGGCCTCGCTCTCCGCGGCGTACCCGCCGAGGGCGGCAAAGCGCTCCTCGAGTCGGCCATAGCGGCGAATGGCGTCGTCGCGTGCCTCGACGTCGGCCGGCTCGGCCATGGCGACCTGAGCCTTGCTCATCTGCGCGGCGATACGGTCCAGCCCGCGGGCGGAGAGGACACGGTCGG
>JBPCOR010000174.1:0-3043 GCA_051000035.1 Mycobacteriales bacterium
TGGCCGCCCTGCTGCACGGGCGGTTAGCCCTGCCGCGTAAGCGGATCGGAGTGGTCATCTCCGGGGGGAACATCGATGCCACCCGGTTCGCTGCGCTTGTCGATTCGACCGCGGCCTGACCGTGCCGCGCCGGCGTCGACGAGGAGTCGCTCGGCCGCTGTGCTACGCGGTCGGCGGCGGCTGCGACAGCAGCTCGGCGACGGTGTTCCTCGGCTCGATCTCGAATATCGACACCGAGGTCTCGGTGCGTTGAACGCCCTCCACCTGCCACACCCGCTCGGTGAGCAGCTCGCGCAGGTGCAGATGGTCACGAACACGGAACCGCGCGAGCAGGTCGATGGCGCCCGTCACGATGATGAGCTCCTCCAACTCCGGGATGCGGGAGAGCTGCTCAACGAGGTGACGCTGTTTGTATCCCTGCACGGCCGTGATACTCAGATAGACCGTCATCGGGAATCCCGCGGCACTCCAGTCCAGCCGTACCCCGTAACCACGGATGACGCCGATCCGCTCGAGGCGAGCGATACGTTCGCCGATCGCCGGCGCCGACATCGACATCTCCCGCGCGAGCGCGCGCTGGGATCGCCGCGAATCCTCGCTGAGCAGCACCAGGATGCGGCGGTCGACGTCGTCCAGTGCGGCCCGAGCGACCAAGGGAGCGACCGACCCTAGCCCGCCGAGGGGAGTGACGGAATCCTGCCGCGGCTGGGCCCCCCGGGCGGGGGAAGCTGAGGGACGTCGAGGGGCCACGGGGCTGAGGTTACTCAGCGGCGGCAGTCATATCGGGTCGCCGACCCGGTGCTCGACCGGCCGCGATCGGCCCGGTGATGTCCTGGCCGGGGACCCGACCCGCGGTAGGGTGCGCTGCACCGTCAGATTGCCTGACCCGCCGGCGCTGATCCGAGGGGGCCGAGCGTGACCGACGCACACGACGTGGAGCCGGGCTCGCAGCGCGCGTCGGACGCCGACCGCGATTCCATCGTCGCCCGGCTCAACACCGCATCCGGCGAGGGCCGCATCAGCATCGATGAGTTCAACGACCGGGTCGGGGAGGCCTACGCCGCCAAGACGCTGACCCAACTCGACGCCCTGATGGTCGACCTGCCGCCCGTCTCCCCATGGGGTGACCCCGGCACGGCCGCGCAGCGTCCGGTGCAGGCGGCCCGGCCGGGATCAGCGCACGCCGACCGCACCCGGTGGCACGTTTCGCCGATCGGCGGCGTGTCGGTCAGCGGCCGCTGGCGGCTGCCTCGCAAGTACGTCGCGGTGTCGCTTATCGGCGGCGCCGAGATGGACCTGCGCGACGCGGTCATCGAGCACCCGGTGTCAGAGGTCGTGCACGTCTGCCTGATCGGCGGGGTGGATCTGCGGGTGCCACCCGACGTCCGGGTGGAGATTTCCGGCTTCACCCTGCTGGGCGGGCGATCCGCTGACCATACCGACGTACCGGCCGACGCGCCGGCCCGGGCGAGGTTACTAGTTGCCGCTCGTTGCCTTCTGCTTCGGCGTGTGGACCACCACGGCTGCCGCCGTCGACGGGCCGGACTTCGGGCTGGTCAGGACGACCACCTGCTGGCCGGTCGCGAGCTTCGACGCGCTGGACTTGGCCTTGTCGATCCGCACCCGGGTCGTTGAGGTGACCGTGTATGCGTGCGCGTACTTGTCCTCGCTCGTGACGGTGATCTTCCCGGCGGCGTCGCCGGTGATGCTCCCGCGCTGGACGGTGACCGTACGGTATCCGTCCTTGGTCTTGACGGTGAACGAGCCGTGCAGGGCCCGCCGCATGAGCGCGTGGTGCTTGTTTGCGTGCTTGCCGTGACCCGCCTGCGTGCCGGTCGATCCGGTCGCGCCGGACGAGGGGGCCGACGCGGACGGACTGGTCCCGGCCGAGTCCGTCGACGACGCTGCGTAGGCGACGCCACTGGCGCCGCCGGCGATGACGATTACACCGGTGACGGTGGCAACGGTGCGTGAGATCCTCATACTTCTCCTTGATCGGGCCGGCTGTCCGGCGCCTGGGGGCCGCCGGTACCCATACTGTGCGTCGGCGGCGTCGGCGGACCACCAGGATCGTGTAAGAGCTCTGTACGGGGCGCGCGGGCCGCGCCGGCGTCGTACCGGGCATGCCGACCATGGAGGCGGGCCGGATGCACCGCGGACGGGACGGTCAATGAGTGAATCGACGCAGCCAGCGTCCACCGCAGGATCTCCGGTCGGCGCTGCGCCCGGGGCGGGGGCGAACCGCGGCCTCGTGCTGATCGTGGAGGACGAGCGATCGATTGCGGACCTGCAGCGGATGTATCTGGCCCGCGAGGGGTTCGGCGTCCATGTCGAGTCGACCGGAGCGGGCGCGCTCGCGGCCGTGCGGTCGATGCGCCCGGTGGCCGTCATACTCGACATCGGGCTCCCCGATATGGACGGCCAGGCGGTGTGCCGCCAGCTGCGTGCCTCCGATGACCGTACGCCGATCATCTTCGTGACCGCCCGGGATGAGGAGGTCGACCGGATCGTCGGGCTGGAGATGGGCGGCGATGACTACCTCACGAAGCCGTTCTCGCCGCGGGAGCTGGTGGCCAGGGTCCGCGCGGTGCTCCGCCGCACCGACGCACCCCCGCCGCCGACCCTGGCCGTGGGCGGCGTGCGGCTGGACACCGGCACCCGCCGGGTACGCGTCGTCGAGGACGGCTCGATCCGGGAGGTCGAGCTCACGCCCACCGAGTTCGACCTGCTCGCCTACCTGATGCGCCGGCCCGGTCAGGTCTTCGGCCGCGAGCAACTGCTCTCCGCGGTGTGGGGATATGCCGCCCTCGGCAGCCGCACCGTCGACGTCCACATCGCCCAGCTGCGGGCCAAGCTTGCCGACGATTCGCCGATCCGGACCGTCCGCGGCGTCGGGTACGCCGTCGACGACACGTGACCGATCCGCGAGCAGACCGTGAATCACCGCGGCCGCCGCGGCGCCGCGGAAGCCTAGGCTCCCGGCGGGGGGTGGTCACGACCGCCGTCGCGCTGTCGTCGCTCGCGATCTCCGCCCCAGTGTCCC
>JBPCOR010000227.1:0-3685 GCA_051000035.1 Mycobacteriales bacterium
CGCCTTCTCCGTACCCGTGGCTCGGCTCCGGGGGAACTCCGCTCCTCGCCGCCTCGCTGCTGCGATGCTCATTCCCCCGTCGCCTTCGCCGTATCCATGGCTCGGCTCCGGGGGAACTCCGCTCCTCGCCGCCTCGCGGCTGCGATGCTCATTCCCCCGTCGCCTTCGCTATGATTTCCTTGGCCACGTTGTTCGGCACTTCTGCGTACCGGTCGAACTGCATGCTGTAGCTCGCCCGGCCCTGCGTGCGGGATCGGAGATCGCCGACGTAGCCGAACATCTCCGACAGTGGCACCAGCGCCCGGACGACCCGGCCGCCGCCGCGCTCCTCCATGGCCTGGATGTGGCCACGGCGGGAGTTCAGGTCGCCGATGACATCGCCCATGAAGTCCTCGGGCGTGTTGACCTCGACGGACATCAACGGCTCGAGCAGGACCGGGTCGGCCCGCCGCGCGGCCTCCTTGAGCACCATCGAACCGGCGATCTTGAACGCCATCTCCGAGGAGTCGACCTCGTGGTACTGACCGTCGGTGAGGGTGAGCTTGACGCCGACCATCGGATAGCCGGCGAGGATGCCGTAGCTCATGGCCTCCTGCGCGCCCTGGTCGACGGACGGGATGAATTCCTTCGGGATCCGACCGCCGCTCACCTTGTTCTCGAATTCATACGTCGCGCCGTCGGCGGTCGACAGCGGCTCCAGGTTGACGATGACGCGGGCGAACTGCCCGGAGCCACCCGTCTGCTTCTTGTGGGTGTACTCGACCTTCTGCACCAGCCGGCGGATGGTTTCGCGATAGGCCACCTGCGGCTTGCCGATATTGGCCTCGACGTGGAACTCGCGTCGCATCCGATCGACCAGGACGTCCAGGTGCAGCTCCCCCATCCCGGAAATCACGGTCTGCCCGGTGTCGTCATCGGTGCGGACGGTGAAGGTCGGATCTTCCTCGGCGAGCTTCCCGATGGCGGTGCCGAGCTTCTCCTGATCGCCCTTGGTCCTGGGCTCGATCGCCACCGAGATGACCGGCTCGGGGAAGGTCATCGACTCCAGAATGACCGGGCGGTCGGGGTCGCACAGGGTGTCGCCGGTGGTGGTCTGCTTCAGCCCGGCCACCGCGACGATCTGACCGGCGCCGACACCGGCCCGCTCCTCCCGCTTGTTGGCGTGCATCTGATAGATCTTGCCGATGCGCTCCTTGCGGTCCTTCGTGGAGTTCAGTGACGGCGACCCGGAGTGCAGGCGGCCGGAGTAGACGCGGATGTAGGTCAGCTTGCCCAGGTGCTGGTCGGTCTGGATCTTGAACGCCAGCGCGGCGAACGGCGCGCTCTCGTCGGGCTCACGGGTGACCTCTGTCTCGCCGTCCAGCGCCGTCCCGTGCACGGCACCGACGTCGAGCGGGCTCGGGAGATAGTCCACGACGGCGTCGAGCATTGGCTGCACGCCCTTGTTCTTAAACGCCGAGCCGCACAGCACCGGTGTGATCGCGCTGGCGAGGGTTGCCCGGCGGATACCGGCCTGCAGCATTTCCTGGGTGATCGAGCTCTCGTCGGTGAGGTAGATGTCCGTCAGCTCGTCGTCGCTCTCGGCGAGCTTCTCCACCATGCGGTGGTGCCATTCCTGGGCCTGGTCCTCAAGCTCGGCCGGGATGTCGACGGTCTCGTACGACGCGCCCTTGTCCTCGGTGCTCCAGCGCAGACCCTTCATCGTGATCAGGTCGATGACCCCGACGAAGTCCGCCTCGGTACCCCACGGCAGCTGGATCACCAGCGGGTTGGCGCCGAGGCGCTCCACGATCATGTCCACGGTGCGGAAGAAGTCCGCGCCGGTGCGGTCCATCTTGTTGACGAAACACATCCGCGGGACGCCGTAGTGGTCGGCCTGCCGCCAGACTGTTTCGGTCTGCGGCTCGACGCCGGCTACGGCGTCGTAGACCGCGACAGCGCCGTCGAGGACCCGCAGGGACCGCTCGACCTCGACGGTGAAGTCGACATGGCCCGGGGTGTCGATGATGTTGATCGTGTGATCCCGCCAGGAGGTCTTGGTGGCAGCGGAGGTGATCGTGATGCCCCGCTCCTGCTCCTGCTCCATCCAGTCCATCGTCGCGGCGCCTTCGTGCACCTCGCCGATCTTGTAGTTGATCCCGGTGTAGTACAGGATCCGCTCGGTCGTGGTGGTCTTGCCCGCGTCGATATGGGCCATGATCCCGATGTTGCGGGTCTTGGCCAGGCTCTCTACGACGTCAGTCACTGCGCTTCGTCTCTTCTCAGCATGTCTCGGTGGTTACCAGCGGTAGTGCGCGAAGGCCTTGTTCGCCTCGGCCATCTTGTGGGTGTCCTCGCGCCGCTTGACGCTCGCCCCAAGGCCGTTGCTCGCGTCCAGCAGTTCGTTCATCAGCCGCTCCGTCATCGTCTTCTCCCGCCGCGCCCGGCTGTACTGGATGAGCCAGCGCATCGCGAGGGTCGTGCTGCGTTGTGGGCGCACGTCGACCGGCACCTGGTAGGTCGCGCCGCCGACGCGCCGGCTCTTCACCTCGATGGCCGGCTTGACGTTGTCCAGCGCGCGCCGCAGCGTGATCACCGGGTCGTTGCCGCTCTTGTCCCGGCAGCCCTCCAGCGCGCCGTAGACGATGCTCTCGGCGGTCGAGCGCTTGCCGGCCTGCAGCACCTTGTTGATGAGGCTGGTGACCAGTGGCGAACCGTAGAACGGGTCGGTGACGACCGGGCGGCGCGGGGCGGGGCCCTTGCGCGGCATATTAGCTCTTCTCCTTCTTCGCGCCGTACCGGCTGCGGGCCTGCTTGCGGCCGCGCACGCCCTGGGTGTCGAGCGAGCCGCGGATGATCTTGTAGCGGACCCCGGGCAGGTCACGGACCCGGCCGCCACGGACCAGCACGATCGAGTGCTCCTGCAGGTTGTGGCCGACCCCGGGGATGTACGCCGTGACCTCGATGCCGTTGGTCAGCCGGACCCGGGCGACCTTGCGCAGCGCGGAGTTCGGCTTCTTCGGCGTAGTGGTGAAGACGCGCGTGCACACGCCGCGCCGCTGGGGGTTACCCCGAAGCGCCGCGGTCGCCGTCTTGCCGATCTTGTCCTGGCGGCCTTTGCGGACCAGCTGCTGGATCGTGGGCATCAGCTGCTTGCGTCTCCCTATCCGGTGTCGTTTCCTTCGGTCCCGCGGTCGTGCAAGAACGCGTGTGCATTGGTGGTGCTGGTGTTTCCTGGTGCTGGGGTTCACGGGTGTCATCGGGCTCTGCCGGACGGCGTCCGACCCCCGCGGTCGGGTGTGTCGAGGCGGGCCGGAGTCATCCCACCGCTACCCAGAGGATGATCCGGACCACCCGGGCTCGGTCCCGTCGATCTGTCCGAGCCGCGCAGCATCACCCAGGTCACCCTGGGCGCTCGGTCGAGGTTACTCGACGCCGCCACCGGGGTCAAAGTCGGCCCGGTCCTCGCCGCCCGCGCGTGCCGTCACAACGCGCAATATCCGGAAACCCTTCCTCGACCCGAGCCGGGTCGCCGGATGGCCGGCGCCGGCGAGCCAGC
Organism: Mycobacteriales bacterium; assembly: GCA_051000035.1. Classification (GTDB taxonomy): domain Bacteria; phylum Actinomycetota; class Actinomycetes; order Mycobacteriales; family QHCD01; genus QHCD01. The sequence goes on from JBPCOR010000227.1 coordinate 3,539, forward strand.
GCTGCAGCGATTCGGCGCCGAGATGGCGCTGGACCACGAGGTACGCCGCGGCCTCGGGGGCGAGCCGGTCGAGCCAGCGGATCAACAGGTCGTGCAGCGGCGCCTTGCCGATGCGGATCGGCGGGTTGGACCAGATCGCATCGAACC
>JBPCOR010000232.1:0-5435 GCA_051000035.1 Mycobacteriales bacterium
CTCCACCGCGGCGATCAACCGCTGCGTGGACGTCGTCAACAATGGCGCGAGCAAGAACGTCTACTCTCTCGTCCAGCTCTTCTCCGGCGGCGCGCTGCTGCACCTGTCGGTCTTCGCGCTCGGGATCATGCCGTACATCACGGCCAGCATCATCGTCCAGCTGCTCATCGTGGTCATCCCGCGCTTCGAGGCGCTGAAGAAGGAAGGCCAGTCGGGTCAGAACAAGCTGACGCAGTACACCCGCTACCTCACCATCGGCCTGGGCGTGCTGCAGTCGACTGGCTACATCGCCCTCGCCCGCAGCGGCCAGCTGTTCCAGGGCTGCACCGACCCGGCGACCGGCGCCCCGCAGAGCGTCCTGGTCAACGACTCCGTCTTCAACCTGTCCAGCATGGTCATCACGATGATGGCCGGCACCGCGGTCATCATGTGGATGGGCGAGCTGATCACCGACCGCGGCGTCGGCAACGGCATGTCGGTGCTGATCTTCACCAACATCGCCGCGCGCATCCCGTCGGAGGGCAGCGCCATCCTGCACGGCGCCGGCACCGTCATCTTCTTCTTCGTCTGCGTGCTCGGGCTGGCAATCATCACGGCTGTCGTCTTCGTGGAGCAGGCCCAGCGGCGAATCCCGGTGCAGTACGCCAAACGGATGGTCGGCCGGCGGATGTACGGCGGCACGTCGACGTACTTACCGCTGAAGGTCAACCAGGCGGGGGTGATCCCGGTCATCTTCGCCTCGTCGCTGCTCTACATCCCGCAGCTCATCGTGCAGCTCAACGGCAACGGCACGAGCGCGGTGAAGAGGTTCGTGCAGAACTATCTGGTACAGCAGGACAGCTTCTTCTACATCGCCACCTACTTCCTGCTGATCATCTTCTTCACCTACTTCTACGTGAGCATCACGTTCAACCCCGAAGAGCGCGCGGACGACATGAAGAAGTACGGCGGGTTCATCCCCGGCATCCGACCGGGCCGGCCGACCGCTGAGTATCTGCAGTTCGTGCTGTCGAGGATCACGCTGCCCGGCTCGCTCTACCTGGGTATCGTCGCCGTGCTGCCGAACTTCTTCCTCTCGATCACCCAGGGCGGCAACAACCAGAACTTCCCGTTCGGGGGCACCGCCGTCCTGATCCTCGTCGGTGTCGGCCTGGACACGGTGAAGCAGATCGAGAGCCAGCTCATGCAGCGCAACTACGAGGGTTTCCTCCGCTAGGGCACCGGTGAGGCTTGTACTGGTAGGACCGCCCGGCGCCGGGAAAGGCACCCAGGCGCAGTTCCTTGCCGCTGAGCTGGCGATCCCGAAGATATCGACCGGTGACATCTTCCGGGCCAACGTCGGTGACGGCACCGACGTCGGCGAGGAAGCCAAGAAATACATGGACTCCGGCGATCGGGTGCCCGACGAGCTCACCGTCGCGATGGTCCGGGACCGGCTCGCCGAGGAGGATGCCGCCGACGGGTTCCTGCTCGACGGCTTCCCGCGCAACGTGCCGCAGGCCGAGACGCTCGATGAGATGCTCGCCGAGATGGGTGAGCAGCTGGCCGTCGTGCTGGAACTCGTCGTCGACGACGACGAGGTCGTCCGCCGGCTGTCCGGGCGGCGTACCTGCCGCGACTGTGGGCACATCTGGCATGTCGACTTCGACCCGCCGTCGCGCGAGGGCGTCTGCGACAGCTGCGGCGGCGAGCTCTTCCAGCGCGACGACGACAAGGCGGAGACGGTGCGCCATCGCCTGGAGGTGTACGCCGCGCAGACGGGTCCGCTGATCGCCTACTACGCCGAGAGGGGCATCCTGATAGGTATCGATGCCACCGGCCCTGTCGACGACGTCACCTACCGTGCCGTCGAGGCGTTGCACGGCCACAAGGGCTAGGGCACGGGGCGAGACGGACAACGGCGCGAAGGCTGATACATGATCCAGTTGAAGACACCGGATGAGATCGCGCTGATGCGGTCGGCCGGGCTGGTCGTCGGGCGCACCCTGGAGCGGGTGCGCGCCGTTGTCGCCCCTGGGGTCACGACCGAGGAGCTCGACACCGTGGCGCGCGACAGCATCACCGGCGAGGGCGCGACCCCATCGTTCCTCGGCTACAACGGCTTCCCGAAGACGATCTGCGCCTCGGTCAACGAGGAGATCGTGCACGGCATCCCGACCCCGACGAAACGGCTGCGTGACGGCGACATCGTCTCCATCGACTGCGGCGCCATCCTGTCCGGCTGGCACGGCGATGCCGCCGTCACGCTCCCGGTCGGGGAGGTCGACCCGGCCACGGCGCACCTGCTGGAGGTCTGCGAGGAGTCGATGTGGGCGGTCTTCGCCCAGGCCCGGCTGGGCATGCGCATCCGCGATCTCGGCGCGATCGTGGAGAGCGTCGTGGCGCCCAGCGGCTTCGGCATCGTCGACCACTACGGCGGGCACGGCATCGGCAGCGAGATGCACCAGGACCCGCACGTGCTCAACCACGGCCGGGGCGCCCGCGGGCCGAAGGTCGTCGCCGGCATGGTCCTTGCCATCGAGCCGATGATCACGATCGGCGACCCGGCGACGCGCGAGCTGGCCGACGGCTGGACGGTCGTCACCCGCGACGGGTCGAATGCCGCCCACTTCGAGCACACGTTCACCATCACCGACGACGGCCCGCTCGTGCTGACCGCGCTGGACGGTGGCCGGGACCGGCTCACCGCTGCCGTCGGGCGCTGATCGGAGTTAGTCTTTTCAGGTGGCTATCGACACTCCCGACCCGGCCCGATCGGCCCCGGCATCGGACCCGGACCGGATCCGGGCGAGCAACGCCGACCGGGAGGCCGTCGTACGCCGCCTCAACGACGCGCTGTCCGACGGCCGGATCGACCTCGGCGAGCTGGACGACCGGGTCGGTGCCGCGTACGCCGCCAAGACCGTGGCGGAGCTTCGGCCGCTGACCTGCGACCTGCCGCCGGTGTCGCTCGGCTCGGCTCGCGTGCCGCCGCAGTTCCCGCGCGCGGTTGGGCAGCTGCGGCGCGGTTGGGCTCCCGTCCCGCTCCGGTACGCGCTCATCGGCCTGGTCGGGGTCGTGCTGCTCACCATCGCGATCGTGGGTGCGGCGTCGGCGTGGTTCGTCTGGATCGTCCTCGGTGTCGCGTTCTTCGGCTCCAGGCACCGGCACCACGCGCTGGCCGGTGCCAGGCGTGGCCGCGGCGGGGCTGCACGCCGGGATTGCCGTCGTGACTACTACCGGGACGGCCGCGACTACCGCGCCGGCCGGGTCGACTGAGCGACCGCGCGGGCAGCGGCCGGCCACCGGGCCGACCAACGTGGGGGCGCCGGTTCGGGTGGCCGGCGCGCCCGGCCGACTTGGCGGCGCCGCCGCCAGGCCGTACACTGACACTTCGGTGCTTGCGCCACCGTTCGTCCCGCTGTGGCCGCGGGATGCGGAGGTTCCCTCAGCGCGCACCGACGTTCACACCGAAAGATGCCCCGTCGACCGGTCCCGTGGATCGGTCCGATGGGTCGTGACTGGCGAATTGTGGAGGACATGGCCAAGAAAGACGGAGCGATCGAGGTCGAAGGCCGAGTTGTCGAGCCACTGCCCAACGCGATGTTTCGAGTGGAGTTGCAGAACGGGCACCGGGTGCTCGCTCATATCTCCGGCAAGATGCGCCAGCACTACATCCGGATCCTCCCCGAGGATCGCGTGGTTGTGGAGCTGTCGCCGTACGACCTCACCCGGGGTCGCATCGTGTACCGATACAAGTAGGCCAGTAGCGAGCGAAGGAGAGCGCGAGCGGTGAAGGTCAAGCCGAGCGTGAAGAGAATCTGCGAGAAGTGCAAGGTGATCCGCCGTCGTGGGCGGGTCATGGTCATCTGCGAGAATGCCCGGCACAAGCAGCGCCAGGGCTGATCCGTCCCACCGGGACGGGTCAGTGGGCGACCGGCCGTCCCGTCAGTTCGTCAGAAGGAGCTAGAGCCTCGATGGCACGCCTCGCCGGCGTCGATCTCCCGCGGGATAAGCGGATGGAGATCGCGCTGACCTACGTCTACGGCATCGGCCGGACCCGCGCGACGAAGACCCTCACCGAGACGGGCGTCAGCCCGGACCTGCGCTCGGGCGACCTCACCGACGCCGACGTCGTGAAGCTGCGGGACTGGATCGACGCCAACTACAAGGTCGAGGGCGACCTCCGGCGCGAGGTTGCGCAGGACATCCGCCGCAAGATCGAGATCGGTTGCTATCAGGGCATCCGGCACCGGCGCGGACTGCCGGTCCACGGGCAGCGCACGCACACCAACGCCCGCACCCGTAAGGGACGGAAGAAGACTGTCGCCGGCCGCAAGAAGGTCGGCAAGAAATGAGCCGCAGCGGACGGCCCCGGCAAACGCTGCGGCAGCTGTCCTACGACGACCCCACCAGGAGCTAACGGCCACATGCCTCCCAAGCCACGGACCGCCGCAAAGAAGGCGCGCCGCCGCGAGAAGAAGAACATCGCGCACGGGCACGCGCACATCAAGAGCACGTTCAACAACACGATCGTGTCGATCACCGACCCGATGGGCAACGTAATCGCGTGGGCGTCCTCCGGCCACGTCGGCTTCAAGGGCTCGCGCAAGTCGACGCCGTTCGCCGCGCAGATGGCCGCGGAGAGCGCCGCCCGCAAGGCGCAGGAGCACGGCATGCGCAAGGTCGACGTCTTCGTCAAGGGCCCGGGCTCCGGGCGGGAGACCGCGATCCGGTCGCTCACCGCCGCCGGCCTCGAGGTCAACAGCATCCAGGACGTCACGCCGCAGCCACACAACGGCTGCCGGCCCCCGAAGCGTAGGCGAGTATGACGAGCCGAAGCCGTCAAATTCAGCGTAGGCGAGTATGACGAGCCGAAGCCGATCCAACCAAGTGTCGCGGCGTCTGAGCCGGAACAGGAGATAACGAACGATGGCTCGATACACCGGCCCGGACTGCAAGCTGTGCCGCCGCGAGAAGGTCAAGCTCTACCTCAAGGGCTCCAAGTGCGACGGACCGAAATGCCCGATCGAGATCCGGCCCTACCCGCCCGGTGAGCACGGCCGAGGGCGCAGCAAGGAGAGCGAATACCTGCTCCAGCTCCGGGAGAAGCAGAAGGCCCGCCGCACCTACGGCGTGCTGGAGAAGCAGTTCCGCGGCTATTACGCCGAGGCCAACAAGCAGAGCGGCAAGACCGGCGAGGTGATGCTGCAGATCCTGGAGAGCCGCCTCGACAACGTCGTCTACCGCGCCGGCTTCGCCAAGTCCCGCGACATGGCCCGGCAGATCGTGCGGCACGGCCACATCACCCTGAACGGCGCCAAGGTCGACATCCCGTCCTACCGCGTCTCGCCCAACGACATCATCGAGGTCAAAGAAGCATCGCGCGAGCTGACGCCGTTCGTCATCGCCCGCGCCGAGGCAGGCTCGCGCCCGGTGCCGCCGTGGATCGAGGT
>JBPCOR010000316.1:0-4240 GCA_051000035.1 Mycobacteriales bacterium
CTTCTCGGCCCGGGCGGCGTGGGCGAGGCCGAGCAGTGCGCCCAGGCGCAGGCCGGGGTTCGCCGTGTCGTCGGCCGCGAGCGCGGGCGCGACGGCGGCTGCCTCGTCGAGGAGATTCCCGATGTCGGCGCCCGCCAGGCCCGCGGGCACCAGACCGAATGCGGTGAGGGCGCTGTACCGGCCTCCGACGTGCGGGTCGGCGCGGAACACCTCGCGGTAGCCGGCCGAGGTGGCGAGCTCGTCCAGAGGTGAGTCCGGATCGGTGACGACGACGATGCGCGACGCCGCGTCGATTCCGGCGTCGCTGAAGGCCTTTTCGAAGGTACGGCGGTGCGAGTCGGTCTCCACCGTGCCGCCGGACTTGCTGGACACGACCAGGACGGTGCGATCGAGGTCGGTGATGGCCGCGCGGACCTGCCCGGCGTCGGTCGTGTCGAGGGTCACGAGCCGCACCGGGGCGGTGGCTGTGATGACCTCGGGGGCGAGCGAGCTGCCGCCCATGCCGGCGAGCACGACCCGGTCGACGCCCTCGCCGGCGAGCTTCTTGCGTAGCGCCTCGATCTGTGCGATGAGGGGCCGCGAGGACTCGGCCAGGTCGACCCAGGAGAGCCGGATCGACGCCTCGTGCCGCGCGTCGCTGCCCCACAGGGTCGGGTCCTGCGCGGTCATCTTGCTCGCCACCTGCGACTCGACGAGCCGGGCCACGGCGGCGTCGAGCGCGGCCACGTCGCGCGGACGCGTCGCGACGGTGACGCCGCCGGGGGTGACGTCGCTCACCGGCGCAGCTTCTTCCCGGCCTTGCGCAGCTGGTCGGACACGGTGTCGAGGAGCGTCTTCCACGAGTCGTCGAATTTGCCAACGCCCTCGACCTCGAGGGTCTCGACCACATCGTCGTAGTCGATCCCGAGGGCGGCGAGCGCGTCCAATGTGGACTTCGCGTCCGGGTAGGCGTCGCGGACGGTGTCGCCCCGGACGACGCCGTGGTCGGAGACCGCGTCGAGCGTCGCCTCCGGCATCGTGTTGACCGTGCCGGGGGCGACGAGGTCGATCACGTAGCGGGTGTCGTCGTACGCCGGATCCTTCACGCCGGTGGATGCCCACAGCGGGCGCTGCGGCTTTGCGCCGGCGTCGGCGAGCTTGCGCCATCGCGCGCCGCCGACGACCTTCTCGTAGTGCTGGTAGGCAAGGCGGGCATTGGCGATGGCGGCCGTTCCGCGCAGCGCCGACGCCTCGTCGGTGCCGATCTTGTCCAGTCGCTTGTCGACCTCGGTGTCGACGCGGGAGACGAAGAAGGACGCGACCGACGTAAGCGTCGCGAGCTCGTGGCCGTTCTTCTTCGCCTGCTCCAGGCCGGTCAGGTAGGCATCCATCACCGCGTCGTAGCGGACCAGGGAGAAGATAAGGGTGACGTTGACACTGATGCCCGCCGCGATGGTCGCGGTGATCGCCGCCAGACCCTGCTTGGTCGCCGGGATCTTGATGAAGAGGTTGGGCCGGTCGACCAGCCACCACAGCGCGGCGGCCTCGGCGACGGTGCGGTGCGTGTCGTGGGCGATCCGCGGGTCGACCTCGATGCTGACGCGCCCGTCGATGCCGGACGTCTGCTCGTGGACCGGCAGCAGCACGTCGCAGGCCCGGCGCACGTCGGCGGTCGTGATGGAGCGGACGGCTTCCTCGAGCTGCACCCCGCGCACGGCGAGGTCGGCGAGCTGCCCGTCGTAGGCGGTGCCCCTGGAGAGCGCGCTGGCGAAGATCGTCGGGTTGCTGGTCACGCCCACCACGCCGCGATCTCTGACCAGGCCGGCGAGGTTGCCCGAGTCGAGTCGTTCGCGGGAAAGGTCGTCGAGCCATACCGCGACTCCTGCCGCCGCGAGTTCGGTGACTGCCTTGCTCATGTTGCCTCCTGTCGCGAAGCTGGGATCAGGTGCCGGTGGTGCCGGAGCCCATCGCCCCGACCCGGTCGAGCGATGCGTGCGCGGCGGCGACGACCCGATCCGCGGTGAACCCGAACTGTTCGAAGAGCACGCGGTAGTCGGCGCTCGCGCCGTAGTGCTCCAGCGAAACGCACTCGCCGTCGGCACCGACGAGATCCCGCCAGCTCATCGCGATGCCGGCCTCGACGCTGACCCGGGCCCGCGCCGAGGGGGGGAGGACCTGCTGCTGGTAGGACGCGGGCTGGGCCCGGAACCACTCCTGGCAGGGCATCGACACCACCCTGGTCCCGACTCCCTCTGCCTCCAGGGTCTTGCGGGCATCCAGCGCGAGTATGACCTCCGAGCCGGTGGCGAGCAGGATCACCCGCGGCGTACCGGATCCGGCCTCGGCGAGGACGTAACCGCCGGACGCGGTGCCCTCGGCACCGGCGTATTCGGTGCGGTCCACCGTCGGCAGGTTTTGCCGTGACAGCGCCAGGCCCGCCGGTCGGTCGGTGTTGGCGAGGATGGTCCGCCAGGCCACCGTCGTCTCGTTCGCGTCGGCCGGCCGGACGACGTCCAGGCCCGGGATAGCCCGCAGCGCCGTCAGATGCTCGACCGGCTGGTGCGTCGGGCCGTCCTCGCCGAGGCCGATCGAGTCGTGCGTCCAGACGTAGGTGACGGGCAGTTTCATCAGCGCGGCCAGTCGCACGGCGGGGCGCATGTAGTCGCTGAACACCAGGAAGGTGCCGCCGTAGGGACGGGTGCCGCCGTGCAGCGCGATGCCGTTCATGATCGAGCCCATGGCGTGCTCGCGGATTCCGAAGTGCAGGGTGCGGCCGTATGGACCGCCGGCGAACACCTTGGTCTGGTGTTCGGCCGGCAGGAACGACGGCTCGCCCTTCATCGTGGTGTTGTTGGAGCCGGCGAGATCGGCCGACCCGCCCCAGATCTCCGGCACCGGGATGAGCGCCTGCAGGACCGCCTCGGAGGCCTTGCGGGTCGCGATGCCCTTGGGGTCGGCCGGGAACGTCGGAAGCTTCTCCGCCCACCCGGTCGGCAGCTGGCGGCGGACCATCCGGTCGAAGAGCTCCTTGTTGTCTGCGTGTGCTCCGGCCCAGGCGTCGAAGGCATGCTGCCACCGCGCATGCGCCGTCCGGCCGCGGTCGACCACCTTCCGGGCGTGCTCGAGGACGTCGTCGCCGACGGAGAAGTTCTGTGCGGGATCGAAGCCGAGCACCTTTTTCGTCGCGACGACCTCATCCTCGCCCAGCGCGGAACCGTGCGCGGCGCCGGTGTTCTGGGCATCCGGCGCTGGCCAGGCGATCACGGTGCGCAACTTGATGATCGACGGCTTGCCCGTTTCCGCCTTGGCCGCGGCGTAGGCGCGGTCCAGCGCCGCGACGTCCTCGACGTAGGCGCCGTCCTCGCGCCGGAAGTCCACCGCCTGGGTGTGCCAGCCGTAGGCCTCGTAGCGCTTGAGGACGTCCTCGGAGAACGCGACGGCGGTGTCGTCCTCGATGGAGATGTGGTTGTCGTCATACAGCAGGATCACGTTGCCGAGCTGCTGGTGCCCGGCGATGGAGCTCGCCTCGCCGGAGATGCCCTCCTCCAGATCGCCGTCCGAGGCGAAGCAGTAGATGTGGTGGTCGAACGGGCTCTCGCCGGCGGGCGTGTCCGGGTCGAGCAGGCCGCGCTCGCGGCGGGCGGCCATCGCCATCCCGACGGCATTGCCGACGCCCTGCCCGAGCGGGCCGGTCGTCGTCTCCACCCCGACGGTATGGCCGTGCTCGGGGTGTCCGGGAGTCAGCGATCCCCAGGTGCGTAGGGACCGGAGATCCTCCAGCTGCAGGCCGTATCCGCAGAGGTAGAGCTGGATGTAGAGCGTCAGACTTGAGTGGCCGCAGGACAGCACGAATCGGTCCCGCCCGGCCCACGCCGGGTCGGTCGGGTCATGCCGCATGACCCGCTGGAAGAGCAGGTACGCCGCCGGGGCGAGGCTCATCGCCGTGCCGGGGTGACCGTTGCCGGTCTTCTGCACGGCGTCGGCCGCGAGCACACGAACGGTGTCGACCGCCGCGTCGTCCAGGTCGGTCCAGCCGGCCGGGGTGGGATGCTTGTCGGAGCGGGTCGTCACGCGGTCGTCAACTCCTCAACAGGTGGGGTGGCGGCCCGGGCGGCACGAGTGCCAGGAACCTCGCCCAGCGTAGCCCGCACGGTTGCGCGCGGATCGGGCCGTTACAGTTGGACCGCTCACCCGACTCGCGGGCGGGCGCTCCCAACGGGTAAGGGTGTCCTCGCGAAGGTGTCGATCCGGTGAGCACCTA
>JBPCOR010000327.1:0-6605 GCA_051000035.1 Mycobacteriales bacterium
GATGAGAATCTCGACAGCGCCGTACGCGCCATCCACGACGCGTTCGACCTGGGCGCCGAGGTGCAGGCGGTCGTCTACGGCGGGACCGGACGGTGACCGGATCGCGGGTCGGCGTCGTCGGGGCGACGGGTCAGGTAGGCGGGGTCATGCGCCGGATGCTGGCGGAGCGGTCGTTCCCGGTCCAGGAGATCCGGTTCTTCGCCTCGGCGCGGTCGGCCGGCCGGCGATTGCCCTGGGGCGACGGCGAAATCCCGGTCGAGGACGCGGCGACCGCGGACCCGTCCAGGCTTGACATCGCGCTGTTCTCGGCCGGGGCGACGGCGTCGCGCGCGCTCGCGCCGGCATTCGCCGCGGCGGGTGTCATCGTCATCGACAATTCCTCGGCCTGGCGGATGGACCCGGACGTGCCGCTGGTCGTCAGTGAGGTGAATCCGGGCGCGATCTCGCGGGCGACCAGGGGCATCATCGCCAACCCGAACTGCACGACGATGGCCGCGATGCCGGTGCTCGCGCCGCTGCACCGGGAGGCGGGACTGACCCGCCTGGTCATCAGCACCTATCAGGCCGTCTCGGGCAGCGGGCTGGCCGGTGTCGAGGAACTGGACGCGCAGATGCGCGCGGCCGGCGCCGGCGCCACCGCACTGACCCACGACGGCGGCGCCGTCACCTTCCCGCCGCCGCATGTCTTCTCCCAGCCGGTGGCGTACAACGTGCTGCCGCTGGCCGGGACGGTGGTCGACGACGGCACGTTCGAGACCAACGAGGAGCAGAAGCTGCGCAACGAGAGTCGCAAGATCCTCGACATCCCCGGCCTGCTGGTGTCCGGGACCTGCGTGCGGGTGCCTGTGTTCACCGGGCACTCGATGTCGGTCAACGCCGAATTCACCCGCCCCCTCTCGGTTTCGCGGGCCGTCGAACTGCTCACCGCCGCGCCCGGGGTCGAGGTGAGCGACGTGCCCACCCCCCAACGCGCCGCGGGCCGGGATCCCAGCTATGTCGGCCGGTTGCGCAGCGATCCCGGCGTGCCCGGCGGGCGTGGGTTGGTGCTGTTCCTCAGCAACGACAATCTGCGTAAGGGTGCGGCTCTCAACGCCGTGCAGATCGCCGAACTGGTGGCCGGGGACGCCTAGGCCGGGCCTGGTGCTGCGACCTCAGGATGTGCTCGGCACGTGCCGGGCGAGGAAGTCCAGCTCCGCGGCCATCTGCCGGATCTGCTCGTCGACGACGAGGCTGCCGTGGCCGGCGTCGAACCGGTACACCTCGTGCGCCTTGCCCAAGGCGACCAGCCGCTCGATGTAGTTGTCGATCTGCCGGATCGGGCACCGCGGGTCATTGGCTCCGGCGATGATCTGCACCGGCGCGCGGACCGACTCGACGTAGGTGATCGGCGAACATCGGCGGTACAGCTCGGGCAGCTCGGCCGGTGAGCCGCCGAAGAGGGACCGGTCGAACGCCTGCAGCGGCTCCATCTCATCCTCGTACGCCGCGAGGTAGTCGGCGACCGGCACGGCGGCGGTTCCCGCCGCCCCGGCCGCCGGCTTGGTGCCGAGCGCGAGCAGGGTGAGGTGGCCACCCCACGAGCCGCCTTCGATGACGCAGCGATCGGAGTCCACCAATCCCGCCGCGATCGCCCACTCGCGTACGGCCGCGATGTCCTCCAGCTCGGTGAGACCGGGCCGCCCCTCCAGCGCATCGCGCCATGCGGCGCCGTAGCCGGTGGAGCCCCGATAGTTGACGTGCACGACGCAGTAGCCGGCGTCGACCAGGGCGGCGCGGTGCGGCCGGAACGCGTCGGCGTCGGCCGACTCGGGGCCGCCATGTACGGCGAAGACGGTCGCGTACGGCGCACCGCCCGCCGCCGGCCGGGCGATCAGCGCGTGGATGCGACCGCCGGGGCCGTCCACCCAGGCATCCTCGACGGGCACCGACTCCGGCGCGAGGGGGCCCGGAGCCGTCAGCACGATGGCGCCGGTCGCGTCCCGGATGACCGGCGGCGCGGCCGAGGACGACCAGGCGAATTCCACCGCGCCGCCGGGCCGGGCGGTGGCTCCGTGGACGGCCCCAGGCTGTGTGTCCACAGTAGACAGCTTGTCGGTGTCGAGGTCGTAGCGGTACAGCTCGCCGCGCCCGGCGTAGTCGTGGGAGATCAGCAGGGCCGAGCCGTCGGCGTACCACTGCGCATCGGTCTCGCCGGGCAGGTCCAGCTCGATCTCGCGTTCGGTCCCCTCGACCGGATCCCAGATCATCGGCCGCGGCCGGCCGTCGCGCTCGTGCACGACGAGCATCCGCTGGTCACCGGGCAGCGGCGAGAACCCGCTGCACTCCAGGGCTCTTCCGGGGCCGTCCCACAGGTCGGCCACCGTCGCTCCGGTGTCGATGCGCAGCACCCGCAGGGCCATGTGCCGTGAGTCGCCGTGCTCGGAGTGCGACAGCGCGAGCAGCGCGTCGTCCCTGGACAGCCCACCGACGTAGGCATCGCCCGGGTCGTCGTACACAGTGGACACACGGTCGCCACGCATCAGGTGGACGCTCGTGCCCGCATCCGTGGCGCGACCGATGACCACCGCACTGCGGCCGATCGCCAGGCCGGCGGGGTAGGACGGGTCCAGTGCCTCGTTCGCGGGCTCGTCCGCGCCACCGCCGAAGGGCTGCCGCATCCAGACGCCGAATTCGTCGCCGTCGGTGTCGGCGAACCACCAGATGTGCTCGCCGGCCGGGTCGATGGTGCCGACGAATGTGCCGTTGGCCCGGTCGGTGACCTGCCGGCGCGCGCCGGTGCCGCGGTCCCACCCGTAGATCTCGACGACTCCGCTCGCGTTGGATGCGAAGACGCTGCGATCGGGTGCCTCCTCGGCCCAGTCCGGCAGAGTGATGCGGGCCGCCCGGAAGCGCGCCGCCCACCGGGCCTCCGGTGGCCGCACTCCTGCTGCCGTCATCCCCGAAACTCTACGGTCCACCCGACCGGCGCCGCGCACACGCCGGTGGGGCGCGGCCGTTATGGTCACGCCCCACCGGGTCGTGCTTATCGGAGCCCGCGCCGGTCGGCGCGGTGTGTTGTCCGGCGCTAGCCGATGCGCACCGTGCGGCCGGCGATCCGCACTGCCACGTGGTTGTTGACGGTGCCGGTCGACGGGTCGAGCAGCACCGGCTTGGTCGAGCCGCGCTTGGCGAAGTCGAACATCCCGTTGATCGGGCCGGCCAGCCGGTCGAAGGACTGGTTGCCGATCTGACCGAGCGACCAGTTGGACTCGATGAATTTCAGGATCGAGGACTGATCGGTCACCGCGCTGTCGACGTAGTTGCGCTTGGAGTACGGCGAGATGACCAGCAGCGGCAGCCGCGGCCCGTAGCCGCATCGGTCCGGGTAGGCCCCGGCCGTGGGAGTACCGCACATCCCGTCGCCGCTGAGTGCGTCGTTCGCCGGGTCGGCGGAGTGGTTCACGATCGGCCCGATCTGGTGGTCGTACCAGCCGTCGGAGTCGTCGTAGGCGATGACGACAGCGGTGTCCTTCCACTGCGGCAGCAGCTGCAGGTGGTTGATCGTGTTGGCCAGGAACGTCTGCTCGTCCAGCGGGTCGGAGTAACCCGCGTGCCCGTCCTGGTACTCCCCGGCCTTGAGGAAGCTGACCTCCGGCAGGCGACCGGCGTCGGCGGCCGTCCAGAAGGAGCTCAGGTCGTACTGGTGCTTGGCCCGGTCGGACTTGCCGATCATCGCGCTCGTGGACGGCGCGACATGCTTCGTGTTGGCCGTGGACTTGTAGTACTGGAACGGCTCGTGATGGGCGCTGTAGTCGGTGATCTGGGCTCCGGAGATGTTGGCGTGGGTGGTGCCGCACACCGGCGTGCCGTCGGCGGCCCGGCTGGTCGGTGCGAAGCCGCCCTGGAACCAGCCCCAGGTGATGTTCTTGGCGTTCAGCAGGTCACCGACGTTCTTGCCGCTCAGCTGCGCCGTCGTGCCCTTGCCGCAGCCGTCCAGGGTCGAGTCCGGATCGCCGATGACGGTGCCGTTGGCGACCGATGTCGTCGTGCCACCGGAGACCGTCGCGCCGTGGGTCTGGCCCGAGACCAGGTTCAGCGCGCCCGGGGTGGACGGCCCGAACGTCGTGCCGTAGGAGTTGTCCGACATCGCGAAGTTCTGCGCGTAGTTCCACAGGCCGGTCACGGTGTTGCCGTCGTAGTAGTCCATGACCAGGCCGGGCCGGTAGTACTCCCCGGCGTACGTCGCGGAGCAGTCGCCGGAATCGGTGTTCTCCGGGAACTCGTCCATCAGCCCGTGGTCGAAGGCCTTCTGCTCGGCACCGTAGTTGTGGTCCTGGTCGCAGGTCAGCGCCTGGCCGCGGGTCAGGCGGGTCGGCTGGTAGGAGTTCGGGTTGTGGTTGAGCAGGGTCGGCGTCAGCCCGTTGACCGACGGGGTGCCGGCCTTGGCCACGAACTTCGGCTGGCCGGCCGGATTGGCGGCCTTCGGGTAGGTGCCGAAGTAGTGGTCGAACGAGACGTTCTCGTCATAGATCACGACCACGTGCTTGATCGGTGTCGACGTCTTGTGGGTGGCGCTGCGGTCGGCTATCACGACGCCGCCCGCGGCTGCGTGGGAAGCGACTGCCGGCGCCTGCGCCGGGGCGCTCGCCTGCGCCACCCCCACGGTGACGCCCGTCGCGACCGCGACCACCGCGGCCACGGAGAGCACTGCTGCTCGTTTCACATTGATCCCTTCGCTGTGACGGGTAGCCGCAAGGTCCGGTGCCGCGGCGAGGCCGACGCTGCCCGGTCGACCCGTCAATGAGGTGCGGACGAGGCGACCGTCAGGTGAACATCGGGTGACGCGGCCTGCCCCGGACGGGCGCGGCGGCTCAGGCTCGGTCCGCGAGGCCGCGCGCGTACGCCGCCTGGCCGGCATGCTGCAGGTCGTCGCTGACGACGCTGATGAGCCGGGCGCCCAGGGTGACCGGTGGATCCCACGACGTGTCGACGACCCGCTCCAGCTCCTCGTCGTCAAGGGTGCGGACGAACGCGACCGTCTGCTCGTGCACCGCGTCGTGGTAGTCGGCAAGCAGCCGGCCGTCGCCCGGAACCGCGGCGACCTCGACGGAGCTGTGCCCGTAGCCGGTCGCATCCTGCTCGAACGGCAGGGCGAACCGGTCCGCGAATCCGGCCGCGGGCCAGACCTGCGCGCGCCCAGCGACCTCGGCGATGTGGTCGTCCTGCACCCTGGTCAGGTGCCACACCAGCCAGGCGGCGGAATTCGCCGCGCTGTCCGCGCGGAACGTCAGTAGCTGCCCGGGGGTGTCGTCGACGACCCAGTGCACGATCTGGGCGATCCGGTCGAAGGCCTCGCCCAGTAGGTCGGCACTACGCATCGCTCGTCTCCTCGGGATCTGCAGCGGGTGTCCCGAGCGTAGCTGGCGACCAGACCGTGACCGGGCGGCGTGATCCGAGCGCGGCGAGGCACGGCACCGTCATGGCCGCGGCCGGTCGGAGATCCCGGCGACGTCGAACGTCGCCATCTCCCGCAGGATCCGGGCCGCTGCCTCGAGCACGCCGAGGGCCAGGCACCCGCCCGTGCCCTCGCCGAGGCGGAGGCCGAGGTCGAGCACCGGCCGCAGCGCGAGGCTGTCCAGGACGATGCCCGCACCCGGTTCGACCGAGCGGTGACCGGCCACGACGTAGGGCAGCACGCCCGGGCAGTCGCCGGCAGCCGCGAGCAGGCCGGCGCATGCGACCACGCCGTCGATGACCACCGGCACCCGATGTGATGCCGCGCCCACGATGAAACCGGCCAGCGCGGCGATCTCCAGGCCCCCCACCTGCGCGAGCACCGTCAGGGGTTCGGCGCCGGCCGGCAGCCGGCCCACCGCCGCGGCGACGATCCGGGTCTTGCGACGCAGTCCCGCGTCGTCGACGCCGGTACCGCGCCCGGTCACGGCCTGGGCGGGCCGGCCGGTCAGGGCGGCGATTACCGCGGCGGCGCCGGTGGTGTTGCCGCTGCCCATGTCACCCGTGACCAGCGCTCGGGCACCGGCGGCCACGAGATCGGCCGCGACCTCGGCGCCGACGTCACGGGCGGCCCGCGCGTCGGCCGTGGACATCGCCGGGCCGGCGGCGAGGTTCGCGGTGCCGGGCCGGACCCGCCGGCGCACCAGTCCCGGCGCATCGGCGAGACCCAGGGCGTCCAGATCGGTGGCGACGCCGACGTCGACGACGGTCACGGTCGCGCCGGCCTGCCGGGCCAGGACGTTGATCGCGGCGCCGCCGGCTGCGAGGTTGGCGACCATCTGGGCGGTCACCTCCTGCGGCCACGGCGTCACGCCCTCTGCCACCACGCCGTGGTCGGCGGCGAATACGGCGATCGCGGCCGGCACCGGCACCGGCGGCGGGTCCTCGCCGCTGATCGCGGCGAGCGCGATGCCGAGGGTCTCCAGCCGGCCGAGCGAGCCGCTGGGTTTGGTCAGCCGGTCGTGGTGCGCCCGAGCGCCGCCGGCGGCGTCCTCGTCGACCGGGCCGACGAGCGCTGTTGCCGTGGCATACGCGCCGGCCTCGGCGGCGATGGCGGCACGCACGGCGAGACCTGGATCGTGCGGCGGACCGGTGGGCGCAAACCGGACGCC
>JBPCOR010000078.1:0-6860 GCA_051000035.1 Mycobacteriales bacterium
GAAGTGAACGATACCGCGACGTGGCACAACCGGTTTCCCGGTTTCGACGCCCTGGGCCAGGCCGGGCACTGGGATCCGGTCACGGCCGGCGTGGTGCTGTCCCGGATCGGGATGGCGCCGGACATCCGGTTCTTCAGCCCGCCCGAGCAGGCGACCGCGACGGCGCTGTGTGATCAGCTGCTCGGCCAGTACGGCGACGGCGGCGGCGACCGGATGCCGGTGGTGAACGAGATCGACGCGCGGCTGGCCGAGCAGCAGACCGACGGCTGGCACTACCAGGACATGCCCGCCGACGGCCAGGCGTGGCGTGACACGCTGGCCGCGCTCGACTCCGACGCCCGCGAGCGGTTCGGCGGCACGTTCGCGGCCTGCTCGCCGAAAGAGCAGGCGGCGCTGATCCAGGGCGTGCAGGATCTCGGCTCCGATACCTGGCACGGGCTCTGCGCCAAGCACGTGTGGAGCCTGTGGACCCGTTATGCCTGTTCGGCTTTCTACGCCCATCCGGCCGCGTGGAACGAGATCGGCTTCCCCGGGCCGGCCTACCCGCGGGGGTACAAGAACGCCAGTGTCTCCGCGCGTGAGCCGTTCGAGGTGCGCGACGCCAGGCCGGCCGACGACCCCGTCCGGGGCCAGCGATGAGCGGGGTGCGGGCCCGCAACGAGTCGGCGTGGCTGCTGCCCAACGACGGCACCCGCACCAACCACAAGCTGCGCCAGGACATGCGCCGTTTCGCCGACGCCGACGAGGTCGACCTGCTGGTCGTGGGCTGCGGTGCCGGCGGGTCGACGCTGCTGCAGCGGCCGGCCCGGGCGGGCTGGAAGGTCGTCGGGCTGGACGCCGGGCCGTTCTGGGATCCGGACACCGACTGGGTCAGCGACGAGGCCGGCTCGCACCACCTGTACTGGACCGAACCGCGGGTCATCTGCGGCGCGGACCCGGTGCCGCTGGGCTCGAACAACTCCGGGCGCGGGGTGGGCGGATCGATGGTCCACTACGCCGGCTACACCCCGCGCTTTCATCCGAGCGACTTCGCCACCTTCAGCCAGGACGGAGTCGGCGCCGACTGGCCGATCGGCTACGACGATCTGCGCAGCTACTACCGCGCGATCGAGGAGGAGCTGCCGGTGGCCGGGGAGACGTGGCCGTGGGGCGACCCGCACACCTACCCCTACCGGCCTCATCCGGTGGGCGGCAACGGTGAACTGTTCCTGCGCGGCGCGGGCGAGCTCGGGATCACCGCCAAGGTCGGGCCGGTGGCCATCGTCAACGGACGCTTCGGCAACCGGCCGCACTGCATCTACCGCGGGTTCTGCCTGCAGGGCTGCAAGGTCAACGCCAAGGCCTCGCCGCTGATCACCCACATTCCCGACGCGCTCGCGCACGGGGCCGAGGTGCGTCCGGACTCGATGGTCACCCGCGTGGAGGTCGACGAACGCACCGGACGCGCGACGGGCGTGCATTACGTGCGCGGGGGTGTCGCCCGGTTCCAGAAGGCTAAGAACGTCGCGGTCGCGGGGTACTCGATCGAGACGCCACGGCTGCTGCTCAACTCCGCCTCCCAGCGGTTCCCGAACGGGTTGTGCAACGACTTCGACCAAGTGGGGCGATATCTGATGGTGCAGGGCGCCCCGCAGACCGCGGGCCGCTTTGACGCCGAGGTACGCATGTACAAGTCACCGCCGCCCGAGGTCAGCAGCGAGGACTTCTACGAAACCGACCCCAGCAAGCCCTACAAACGCGGGTTCTCCATCCAGACGGTCTCCCCGCTGCCAATCACCTGGGCCGAGCACGTCGCCGCCCAGGGCCACTGGGGCGCCGCGTTGCGCGACTACATGAGCGACTACGTGCACTGGTCCAGCCTCGGCGCCCTGTGCGAGTTCCTGCCCCAACCGGAGAACCGGGTGACCCTGGCCGAGGAGAAGGACCGGCACGGCCTGCCCGTCGCCGACTTCTCCTACTCCCAGTGCGACAACGACACCGCACTGATGAAAGCCGCCCAAGCCGTCATGGAGGACATCCTGCACGCCGCCGGCGCCGACGAGGTCATCACCATCGGACGCTACGCACACCTGGTCGGCGGCGCCCGGATGGCGGCCGACGAGCAGCACGGCGTGGTCGACAGCGAGTGCCGCAGCTTCGCGGTGCCCAACCTCTACATCACCGACGGCAGCGTCCTGCCCACCCAGGGCAGCGCCAACCCCGCCCTGACGATCATGGCCGTCACCGCGCGAGCCGCCGACTGGCTGATCGCCGGCCGCGACCGCGCCGACTGACCATCGAGACGATCGCGGGCTGCGGCCTGCGAACGACAAGACCATCACTGAAGCCCTACCGCACCTGGAGGATCTCAATGTCCACAACCACCGTCGCTGACTACCTGCTCGAGCGACTGCGCGACTGGGGGGTCGACAAGGTCTTCGCGTTCCCCGGCGACGGCATCAACGCGATCCTGGCCGCGTGGGGCCGCGCGCACGACGACCCGATGTTCGTGCAGTCCCGGCACGAGGAGATGAGCGCCTTCGAAGCGGTCGGCTACGCGAAGTTCACCGGACGTTTCGGGGTGTGCATGGCCACCTCCGGGCCCGGCGCCATCCACCTGCTCAACGGGCTCTACGACGCGAAGCTGGACCACATCCCGGTCGTGGCCATCGTCGGACAGACCAACCGTTCGGCGATGGGCGGCTCCTACCAGCAGGAGGTCGACCTGCTGACCCTGTTCAAAGACGTGGCCAGCGAATACGTGCAGATGGTCACCGTGCCCGAACAGCTGCCCAACGTGCTGGACCGCGCGATCCGCGTCGCGCTGGCCGAACGCGCCCCGACCGCGATCATCATCCCGTCCGACGTGCAGGAGCTCGAGTACTCCGCACCGACGCACGCGTTCAAGATGGTGCCCTCCAGCATCGGCGTCGAGTGGCCCACCACCACAGCGGACGACGCCGCCATCGTGCGTACCGCTGAACTGCTCAACGCCGGTAGCAAGGTCGCCATCCTCGCTGGCTCCGGTGCCCGCGGTGCCCGAGCCGAGTTGGAGCAGGTCGCCGACCTGCTCGGCGCCGGCATCGCCAAACCGTTGCTGGGCAAGGACGTGCTCTCCGACGAACTGCCGTACGTGACCGGCTCGATCGGCCTGCTGGGCACCCGGCCGAGCTACGAGATGATGATGGACTGCGACACGCTGCTCACCGTCGGCTCCAGCTTCCCCTACACCCAGTTCCTGCCCGAGTTCGACCAGGCCCGCGCCGTCCAGATCGACATCGACGGCAAGTACATCGGCATGCGCTACCCCTACGAGATCAACCTGGTGGGGGATGCCGCCGCGACGCTGCGCGCCCTCATCCCGCATCTCACCCGCAAGGACGACCGGGCCTGGCGGGAGACGATCGAGTCCAACGTCAAGCGCTGGTGGGGGGTGATGGACGCCGAGGCGATGGTGAGCGCCGACCCGGTCAACCCGATGCGGCTGTTCTACGAACTGTCCTCGCGCCTGCCCGACAATGCGATCGTCACCGCCGACTCCGGCTCCTCGGCGAACTGGTACGCCCGGCAGCTGAAGTTCCGCGGCGACATGCGCGGCTCCTTATCGGGCAACCTGGCCACGATGGGCCCAGGCGTCCCGTACGGCATCGGCGCGAAGTTCGGCAACCCGCACCGTCCGGTGATCGTCTTCGCCGGCGACGGGGCGATGCAGATGAACGGCATGGCCGAACTGATCACCATCAAGCACTACTGGCAACAGTGGAGCGACCCCCGCCTGGTGATCGCCGTGTTGCACAACAACGACCTCAACCAGGTCACCTGGGAGCTGCGGGCGATGGAGGGCTCGCCCAAGTTCGCCAAGTCCCAGACGCTGCCCGACGTCGACTTCGCCGCGTTCGCGGCCAGTCTCGGGCTCCCGGCGATCACCGTGACCGACCCCGACCAGGTCGGCCCGGCCTGGGAGCGGGCCCTGTCCGCGGACCGGCCGACCCTCCTGGACGTGCACACCGACCCGAACGTGCCGCCGATCCCGCCGCACGCCACCTTCGAGCAGATGAAAGATGCCGCCGAGGCGATGCTCAAGGGCGACGAGAACCGATGGGGGATCGTCAAGGAGGGCATCAAGACCAAGGTGCAGGAGTTCTTGCCGCACCAGGACGACTGAGCCAAGGACCCGACGTACCTGGCCGAGGCACTCGCCGCTCGCCGACGCGAGCCGCACACCGATGCGGCAACACGCGAAGAAGGAAACATGATCGACGCCACTATCGACACCATCGACGTCAGCGTCTACACGGTGCCCACCGACGCCGCCGAAGCCGACGGAACCCTGAGCTGGAACTCCACCACCATTGTGCTGGTCACCGCCACCTCCGGCAACACCCACGGCATCGGCTGGACCTACGGCCCGCGGGCCTGCGCCACGATGATCACCGACAAGCTGGCCGGCATCGTGCAGGGCCGCGACGCGATGGACGTCGGCGGCTGCTTCGACGCGATGGTCAAAGCGGTCCGCAACGCCGGGCGCCCCGGAGCGGTCGGCTACGCCATCTCCGCGGTCGACGTCGCCGTGTGGGACCTCAAGGCCCGGCTGCTCGACCTGCCGCTGCACCACCTGCTCGGCGCGGTCCGCGAGGAGGTGCCCATCTACGGCAGCGGCGGATTCACCGCCTACGACGAAACACAGCTGCGCGAACAGTTGACCCACTGGACGATCGAGCAGCGCATCCCCCGCGTCAAGATCAAGATCGGGGAGTCGTGGGGCACCAACCCGGCCCGCGACCTGGACCGGATCGGGCAAGCGCGCTCGGTCATCGGCGACGGCACCGAACTGTTCGTCGACGCCAATGGCGGATACACCCGCAAACAGGCGATCCGGGTCATGAACGTTGCCGCCGACCACGATGTGCGGTGGTATGAGGAGCCGGTCTCCTCCGACGACCTCGACGGGCTCCACGAAATCCGCGACGCCGTTCGCGCCGACGTCGCCGCCGGCGAATACGGCTACGACCTTTACTACTTCCGGCGCATGTGCGCAGCCGGCGCTGTCGACTGCCTGCAGACCGACGTCTCGCGCTGCGGCGGCATCACCGAATGGCTAAGGGTCGCCGCGGTCGCCGCGTCGTTCGGGCTGCAGATTTCAGGCCACTGTGGGCCGCACCTGCACGCCCACGCCGCCGCCGCCACCCCCAACCTGCGCCACCTGGAGTGGTTTCACGACCACGTCCGGATCGAATCGATGTTCTTCGACGGCACCTTGGACCCCTCCGGCGGCACGATCCGGCCCGATCCCGACGCGCCCGGCCTGGGCCTCGTCCAACGGCACTCCGACACCGAGCGGTACCGCGTGTCATGAGCACCGCCCAGGCGACCGAAGACCGGCTACACGCTGGCCCAGCTCCCCGAGCAAGGGCGGATGGGTCGACTACGCACCGTTACACCCGCCAGCCTCCGCGTCGGCCGGGACCCGCGCCCCCTACAGCACACCGCGCCCAGGAGACACGTCATGGACACCCACCAACTGCCCAACTGGCATTCCAGCTCTGCTGCCAGCGCCGAGGTCGCCACCTCGACCGTGCACATCCGCGGCGAACTGGGACGTGCTCGCCGTCGACCTGCTGTGGGGCACCGTCGACGTCCTCACCAGGGCAAGCTGCCATGAGATCACAGTGGACCTGGCCGACCTGTTGAGCATCGACGCGGCCGGGGGTGAAGGTCCTCCTCGCCCTGCAACACAGCTTCGGCTCCCACTCCGACGCACTGACCGTGATCAATGCCCGCCCCGAAGTCCGAGCCGCGCTCGAACAGGGCAAGTGTCGACGCGGCCCCTGCTCAGCGACGACGACAGCTGATGACCGCCCCGCAGCGCCCAGCACCGGGCACTCGACCAACGCACTCGAGGCGCCCCCCGACGTCGGCGGCGAGAATAGCTTCGATGCCGGCAACCCAGCCCGCCGCCCCTTCCTCCTGCACCGACTCCTTCAATCCTCGGCAGGCGCGGCCGACCGCTTGCTCCCGGAGAACCGGCTCCACGTCGCGCGCCGCTGGCGATCAGTACGCGGCGCTCGCGGCCGATGTCCTCATCGCTCCCATGCACCGCGCCGGCATTGACGCCGACGTGCTCGACTCCGGTCACTGCGGGCTCGCCGCCGACTCCGGCGTCGCCATGGCCACCACGACGTCAGCCAGGCGTGCGCTCGCCCTCTTCGCGGTCCGTACCCGCGCCGAACTCAGCGCCTCGTCCTACCCGGCTTCTGCTGCCGCACCCAAATGGCTCCAGCCAGCACACCCGCACCCGTAGAACGAAAGGCACTAGCCCATGGCAACCGTCAAAGTCCGCGGCGCCAGCCATCGGTGACCCGTTCCAGGTCCTGATCGCCCTCACCCAGGACGATGTGAACCGCGCTCGCGCCCCGGAATCGATAGTGCTCGACGCCCCCGACACGGCCTATGAAGCCGACCCGCAGATCCGCACCGTCATCATCCAGATCGGCGACCCCACCTGCTAGCCCAGTCGGCGCGACTGCGGGTCGTCGCCGAACCACCAGCAAGGAACCCCGAGCCCAGACAGGACGACCACGCCGCCATGCCGGCAAAGTCCGACGGTCGGGCGCTATCCGATGCGCTCGCGAGGAGCAACCATGACGTCCTTCATCACCGACATGCGCCGCAGCGGCAACGGCCTACTTCTGCGCATCTGCGTCATCGCCGCCATCGGCGGATTGCTTTTCGGCTACGACACCGGCGTTACCTCCGGCGCCCTGCTTTACCTCAAAGGAAACCTGCACGCCGGCAAGTTCGACCGCGGCCGCGGTCGCGCTCGGTCTCGCGGTGATTCTGACCGTGCTCGGCGCTACCCTCGGATGAGGGAGGTAGTCATG
>JBPCOR010000099.1:0-7636 GCA_051000035.1 Mycobacteriales bacterium
AACCCAAAAGGAAAAAGGGGCAGGGTTGCGGGAAAAGCCCAAGGGGAGGGACAACAACTCCACTCGCACACCCCCGTTGCCCCGGGCCGTATCGCGCACCGCCGGTGCGCCGGGCCTATCGCGCACCGCCCGATACCCTGCACCGCCCGATACCCTGGACATCGTGCTACGCCGTACGGACCTTCGAGATCGAGCCGCCGTCGACCGGCGGCTGATGCCCCGCGCCGAGGTCGACGTCGAATCGGCGGCCGAGGCGATCCGCCCGGCCGTCGAGGCGGTCCGGGACCGGGGGCGGGCGGCGATCACCGAGTTGTCGCAGCGCTACGACGGCGTGGCGCCGGCGGCGTTGCGGGTCCCGAGGACCGCTCTGCACGACGCGCTCGATCGCCTGGACGACGGGGTGCGGGCCGCGCTGGTCGAGTCTATCCGGCGAGCTCGTCTCGTGCACGAGGCGCAGCGGCGGGCCGACGTGACGGTGCAGGTGGTGCCCGGCGGGCAGGTGACCGAGCGGTTCGTGCCGGTGCGCCGGGTCGGCCTCTACGTCCCGGGCGGGCTCGCGCCACTCGCGTCCAGCGTCGTGATGAATGCAGTCCCGGCGCAGGTCGCCGGGGTCGCCTCGATCGCGGTCGCGTCGCCGCCGCAGCGGGAGTTCGGCGGGTTGCCGCACCCGACGATCCTCGCCGCGTGCGCGCTGCTCGGCCTGACCGAGGTCTACGCCGTCGGCGGTGCGCAGGCGATCGCGATGTTCGCCCACGGCATCCCCGCGGAGGCGAATGAGCCGGCCATCGACTCGGTCGATCTGGTCACCGGCCCGGGCAATGTCTATGTCGCGGCGGCGAAACGGCTGCTGCGTGGCGTAGTCGGCATCGACGCCGAGGCCGGGACGACCGAGATCGCCGTGCTGGCAGACGATTCCGCCGACCCGCGCTATGTCGCGGCGGACCTGGTCAGCCAGGCCGAGCATGACCCGGCCGCGGCGTCGGTGCTCGTGACCGACAGCGAGGGGCTCGCTGACGCTGTCGATCGGGAGCTCGATTCGGTTGTGCCGCAGGCGAAACACGCTCAGCGAATCACCACGGCGCTGTCCGGCCGGCAGTCGGGCACCGTGCTGGTGCGCGATATCGAGCACGGCCTGGCGGTGGTCGACGTGTATGCCGCGGAGCACCTGGAGGTGATCACCCGCGACGCCGACGCGGTCGCCTCCCGGGTCACGGCGGCGGGCGCGATCTTCGTGGGACCGCACTCGCCGGTCCCGCTCGGTGACTACTGCGCGGGCTCCAACCATGTCCTGCCGACCGGCGGAACCGCGCGGTCGGCGAGCGGGCTGTCCGTGCATACCTTCCTGCGTGGCATCCACGTCGTCCGCTACGACGCCGACGCGCTGGCCGCGGCCGCGCCGCACGTGGAGGCGCTCGCCGACGCCGAGGACCTGCCCGCCCACGGCACGGCGGTGCGCATCCGGCGTGCGCCGTGACGGCGGCCCCGGACAACGCGGTGACCCGGCTGGCGGATCTGCCGCTGCGCGATGACCTGCGTGGTCGCAGCCCCTACGGCGCACCACAGATCGACGTACCGGTCCGCCTGAACACCAACGAGAACTCCTTCCCGCTGCCGGCCGAGGTGACGGCCGCGATCGCCGCCGCGGCCCGGTCCGCCGCGCCGGCGCTGAACCGGTATCCCGACCGGGACGCGCGCGCGCTGCGGGCCGACCTCGCGGCCTACCTCGACTGTGGCCTCTCCGCGGCGCAGGTGTGGGCGGCCAACGGCTCCAACGAGATCCTGCAGCAGCTGCTGCAGGCCTTCGGCGGACCCGGCCGGACGGCGCTCGGCTTCACCCCGTCGTACTCGATGCATCCGATCATCTGCACCGGCGCCGGCACGACCTGGCGGGACGGGCTGCGGGAGGCCGACTTCGGGGTGACGCCGGAGCATGCGGTGGCCGCCGTACGCGAGTACCGGCCCGACGTCGTCTTCCTGTGCTCCCCCAACAACCCGACCGGGACGGCGTTGCCGCTCGAGGTCGTCGAGGCTGTCGTCGCCGAGGCCAGCGGCATGGTCGTCGTCGACGAGGCCTATGCCGAATTCGCCCGGCCCGGTACGCCGAGCGCGCTGTCCCTGCTGCCCGGCCGCCCACGGCTGGTCGTGACCCGCACCATGTCGAAGGCGTTCGGGATGGCGGGTCTGCGCCTCGGCTACCTCGCCGCCGACCCCGCCGTCATCGAGGCGGTGATGCTGGTCCGGCTGCCCTACCACCTGTCGGCGCTCACCCAGGCTGCCGCGCGGGCCGCGCTCGCGCACGCCGCGCCGCTGCTGGCGACGGTTGCGCGGGTCAAGGCGCAGCGCGACCGGATCGTCCTACAGTGCCGGGCGCGCGGGCTGGCGGTGGCGGACTCCGATGCCAACTTCGTCCTTGTCGGCGGCTTCGCCGACGCACCAGCGGTCTGGTCGGCACTGATCGCTCGCGGTGTCCTGATCCGCGATGTCGGCCTGCCCGGCTGGCTCCGGGTCACCGCGGGTACGCCGGCCGAGGTCGACGCGTTCCTCGGCGCGCTGGACCAGGTGCTCGCCGCCGGATCCGTCCTAGAATCGGCGCCATGAGCCGCACCGGCAGCATCGAGCGCAGCACCGCCGAGTCGCGCGTTGCGATCGACCTTGCCCTGGACGGCACCGGCGTCAGCGACATCCGGACCGGCGTCGGCTTCTATGACCACATGCTCGCGCAGCTGGCCAAGCACGGCGGTTTCGACCTCACGGTGAAGACCGACGGCGACCTGCACATCGACGCGCACCACACCGTCGAGGACACCGCGATCGGCCTCGGCCAGGCGCTGTCGCAGGCACTCGGCGACCGCAGCGGCCTCACCCGGTTCGGCGATGCGCTGGTGCCGCTGGACGAGGCACTCGCGCAGGTCGCCGTCGACCTGTCCGGTCGGCCCTACCTCGTCCACGACGAGCCGGCCGTCATGCAGACGGCCGTGATCGGCGGGGACTTCCCGGCAACCTTGGTCCGGCACGTCTGGGAATCGGTCGTCGCCTCGGCGCGGATCGCGTTGCACGTGCGGGTGCTCGGCGGGCGCGATGCCCACCACATCGCGGAGGCGCAGTTCAAGGCCGTCGCCCGGGCGCTGCGCCAGGCGGTGGCGATCGATCCGCGGGTGGCCGGCGTACCCAGCACCAAGGGTGTGCTGTAGCTCGGCGGGTCGACCTGCGAGGCGCGCCGCCGGCGTACCGACGGCCGATCATGCGCAAGTGGGGCGCCCGATCGGCGCGTCGCGCACGTGTTGCGCATGATCGCGGTGGATCCGAGCGCGTTGTCGACAGGAGGTCGGACGGATGGGGCTGATCCTGCTCGTGGTCGGCGGCTTCCTGATCGGCGGCGCGTGGAGCCTGGCAACGATCGGGCGCCGGCAGCCGATCGCCCAGGCAGGACGCACCCGCAAGGCCGCCCAGGCGGCCGAGGCCGACAACCGCCGACGCGGGCGGCAGGCCCTCATCTTCGCCGGTGTGCTCACGCTCCTTGCCGCCGTCGCTATCGCCGCCGGCATCCTGCGGCTGATCTGACGGCGCGCCGACGGACCCATATTCGGCGGGCGGCGAACCATCGCCCGCCTGGGCGGCCCGGTGTGGTGTGGTCAGATCCCGACGACCGAAGCCGACGACGCGCGAAGGGACTGATCCAATGCCAGTGCCGGCCTACGACGACATCGCCGACTGGTACGAGCAGGAGTTTCTGGCGGCCTCGCCGACCCAGGCCGGCGACCCGATCGGTGTCGGCCGGTCGCTACGCACGCTGCTCGGTGCAGGCGACGGACCGTGCCTGGAGATCGGCTGCGGCACCGGTGTTCAGGCAGATCCGATCCGGGCGTTGGGCTGGACTCCGATCGGCATCGACCTGTCTGCCGGGATGCTCCGCCACGCCCGTGCTCGGCTACCGGTTGCGCGAGCCGACGCAGAGCGGCTGCCGCTCGCCGATGGGCGCTCGGCCGTCGTCGTCGCCGTCATGGTGCATACCGACATGCCGAACTACCCGATGGTGCTGCGCGAGGTGCGCCGCGTGCTGCGGCCCGGTGGCGTGTTCGTCCACGTCGGCGTGCACCCGTGCTTCTGCGGCGGCTTCGCGGACCGATCCGAACCCGAGGCGGTGGTTATCCGACCCGGTTATCGGGATGGACACTGGACCAAGGCGTCGTGGTCGGATCGCGGCGTCCGCGCCAAGATCGGCGCCACCCATTACCCACTGCCTGATCTGATCAATGCCGTCACCGATGCCGGGCTGCTCATCGAGCGGCTGATCGAAGGAGGCGGGCCGACGCCCACGGTGCTCGCGGTCAGGGCACGAAGACCGGCCTGATCCTGGCCCGGCGGTGCCTATCCGCGGATGGCGCGCTACACGTGCATGAGCACGGCGGGCGTTGGGTCGAAGCAGCAGGAGTCGATGTAGAACGAGCGAAGGTGCTCCCCGAAATCGACGTGCAACCACTCGCATCCCGCGTCCCGTGATGCGCTCCGGGCCAGGGCGACGAGCGCGGTGCCGACGCCTCGTCGACCCGCACTGGCAGCGACCATCGTGTCCTGGAGCCAGGCGTGCACGAGGCCGTCCCAGACCACGTTGACAAACCCGACGAGCAGGGTGTCCTCACGTGCGACCGTCCACCCGAGGCTATGGCGCGAGACGAGGGCCACCCAGTCCCACTCTTGATCGCTGAACACCCGGGTGCCGAACGCCTGCGCGTGCAGCGCATTGACCTCGGCGTTGCTGACCGCGCCTCGCCAGGTGTACGTAACGGCCACCCGCCGATCGTAGGGCGGAGGCACATTTTCGACGGGCGCCGCACCGGTAATCTTGTCGTCGTGCCGAGTGTCGTCGTCCTCGACTACGGGTCGGGCAACCTGCGCTCGGCGCAGCGCGCGCTGGCGCGGGCGGGCGCGGCGGTCGAGGTCACGGCCGACCGCGACGCTGCGCGGGCCGCCGACGGCCTCGTCGTCCCCGGTGTGGGCGCCTTCGCCGCGTGCATGGCCGGCCTCGGGTCCGTCGGCGGCGCAGAGATCGTCCGCGACCGGCTCGCCCGCGACGCACCCGTGCTCGGGGTGTGCGTCGGTATGCAGGTGCTCCTCGAGCGCGGCGACGAGCACGGCGTGCGCACCGAGGGCCTGGGCATTCTGCCCGGAACGGTCCGCCGGCTGCGGGCCGAGGTGTTGCCGCACATGGGCTGGAACACCGTGGCCGCAGCCGCCGGCTCGACCCTGTTCGCCGGTATCGCGCCGGGCAGCCGGTTCTACTTCGTGCACTCCTATGCCGTTACGGCTACCGAGGGGCTGGTCTCGACCGCCCGGCACGGCGACAGTTTCGTCGCCGCCGTGGAGCTCGGGCCACTCACCGCGACGCAGTTCCACCCGGAGAAGTCGGCCGACAACGGCGCCGCCCTGCTCACCAACTGGGTGCGCAGCCTGCCCGACGGCCACCCGCTATGAGCGCGGGGGCGAGGTCGCCGGCACCCCCAATCCGGCCGCTCACCCTGCTGCCAGCGGTCGACGTCGCGGCCGGGCGGGCGGTGCGACTCGTACGGGGCGAGGCCGGCAGCGAGACGGCGTACGGCGATCCGCTGGACGCCGCGCTGGCCTGGCAGCGAGGCGGTGCCGAATGGATCCATCTGGTCGACCTGGACGCCGCGTTTCGCCGCGGCTCCAACGCCGGTCTGCTGGCCCGGGTGGTCGCGGCCCTGGACCTGAAGGTCGAGCTCTCCGGCGGCATCCGGGACGACGCCTCGCTCGACGCGGCGCTCGCCAGCGGGTGCGCCCGGGTCGACATCGGCACCGCCGCGCTGGAGGATCCGGACTGGATCCGGGCGGCGATCGCCGCGCACGGCGAGCGGATCGCCGTCGGCCTCGACGTGCGCGGCCGCACGCTCGCGGCGCGGGGATGGACCCAAGAAGGCGGCGACCTGTTCGACACGTTGCACCGGCTGGACGCCGACGGGTGCGCCCGTTACGTCGTCACCGACGTGCACCGCGACGGCACCCTCACCGGCCCGAACGTGGAGCTGCTGCGGTCGGTCTGCGCGGCCACCAACCGGCCGGTGGTGGCGAGCGGCGGCGTATCGAGCCTGGCCGACCTGCGTGCGCTCGCCGCGCTGACGTCGCTCGGCGTCGAGGGGGCGATCGTCGGAAAGGCTCTGTACGCAGGAGAATTCACCCTGCCCGAGGCGCTCGCCGCCATCGCGGACGCCGAGCGATGAGTGTCGCGGTGCGCGTCATCCCGTGCCTGGACGTCGACGCCGGCCGGGTCACCAAGGGCGTGCGGTTCACCGGCAACCGCGACGTGGGCGATCCGGTCGAGCTGGCCCGGCACTACGACGCGCAGGGCGCCGACGAGCTGGTCTTCTACGACATCACCGCCTCCGCGCAGGACCGCGCCACGACGTATGACGTCGTGCGCCGGACCGCCGAGCAGGTCTTCATCCCGCTCACCGTCGGCGGGGGGGTGCGCACCGTCGCGGACGTCGACGCGCTGCTGCGGGCCGGCGCGGACAAGGTGTCGCTGAACTCCGCCGCCGTCGCCCGCCCGGAGGTGCTGCGGGAGGCGGCGTTGCGGTTCGGCTCGCAATGCGTGGTGCTGTCGGTCGACGCCCGGCGATCCGCCGACCGGCGAAGCGGTTTCGAGGTGACCACGCACGGCGGCCGGCAGGCCGCCGACCTGGACCTGCTCGAGTGGGTGGCGCGCGGCCAGGCCCTCGGCGCCGGTGAGATCGTGGTCAATTCGATGGACCGGGACGGCACCACCGACGGGTTCGACGTGGACATGATCGCCGCGGTGCGCTCGGTCGTGCAGGTACCCGTCGTCGCCAGCGGGGGAGCGGGCCGGGCGCGGGACTTCCCGCCCGCCGTGGCGGCCGGGGCCGACGCCGTACTTGCCGCGAGCGTCTTTCACTACGGCACCGTGTCGATCGCCGACACGAAGCGGGCGCTGGCCGCCGCGGGGATCGTCGTACGGTGACCGGACCGTCGAGCCTGTGGCGTCGCGGCGGACGGCACTGCGCTCGCCGGCAACCAACGACCTGTCGTTTGTCGGTACGGCGGCTTCGACGACCGCGGCGGCAAACGGTCCGGGGTCGCTGCCGCGGGACCGCTGACATGATCCCCCGACCCGCGATGTCCACAGGACCGCGGCGCTGTTCACAGACCGCCGAGAGGGCGCGGCGCGGCGAGCGCTGGCGGGAGCATGACAGCGAGCCGACGCAGAACAAGCCGTCACGACCTACACGCTCACCCGGCTAACCGGCGATCTACCCGCAACCGGCGATCAGACCGTCTCGACCCACGCCACCACCGACGAGGCGTACGACGCGCTGCGGACGGTGTGGGAACAAGACGAAGCCGAAGTCCGGTACGGCTTCACCGAGCAACAACTCACCGGATGCGCCTGCGATACGCCATCCTCGACGGCGCCGACATCGTCGCCATGGACACCGCGACGCTCACCGGCAACCAACCGCTCACGTGGATGTTCGGCGATGACCCATATGCATGGGGAGCAGCCCGGTCCCGACCCTAGAAAGTGCGATCGAAACGAATGTCTGCCGAAAGCTCAGCCGCGCTGAATCGACTCTCGAACGCCGCCGATGAGGTCCGGTCCGCC
>JBPCOR010000117.1:0-5302 GCA_051000035.1 Mycobacteriales bacterium
GCTCAACGCCGCGGCGTGGCAGCAGCAGGTCGACCGCGAGATCGACCGGTGCCGACGGGACGGGCGAACTCTCGCTGTGCTCGTCCTGGACGTCGACCATTTCAAGGCGGTCAACGACCTGCACGGACATCTGGCCGGTGACCAGGTCCTCGCCGAGTTGGCCGAGGTGCTGCGCCGGGAGTTGCGACCGAGCGACACCATCGGGCGGTTCGGCGGCGAGGAGTTCGTGGTGGCTATCCCGGCCGGGCCGAGCCGGGCGATGGCGATTGCCGGGCGGCTGTGCCAACGGATCGCCGGACACGTCGCCGAGGTAGCCGGGCAGGACGTGCGGATCACCGCGTCGATCGGCGTGGCCATGTTCGGGTCGGACGGCTACGACGCGACCGAACTGCTCGCCGCGGCCGACCGCGCGCTGTATGCCGCGAAGGCGGCCGGCCGCAACCGGGTCGCGGCCGCGGGTGACCCGGACGGGGCAGCGGCGAGCTGACCGGCGGGTTCGGAGCGGGATCGGCTGACCGGTCAGCTCACCGGGCCCGGCGGGCCAGCCGGTCGCGGTCCAGGAGTACGACGGCCTCGCCGTCCAGACGGAGCCAGCCGCGGCCGGCGAAGTCGGCCAGCGCCTTGTTGACGGTCTCTCGGGACGCCCCGACGTACTGTGCCAACTCCTCCTGGGTCAGGTCGTGGGCGACCCGCAGGTGACCGTCTTCGACCCGGCCGAACCGCTCGGCGAGCTCGAGTACCGCCTTCGCGACCCGGCCGGGAACGTCGGTGAAGATCAGGTCGGCGAGCATGTGTTCGGTGCGTCGAAGCCGGCGGGCGAAGACGTGCAGCAGCCGCTCGGCAATCTCCGGGTGATCGCTGATCCATGACGACAGCGCCTGTTTGGGAAGCCGGGCGAGCCGGCTGTCGGTGACGGCCGTTGCGGTCGACATCCGCGGCCCGGGGTCGAAGAGGGACAGTTCGCCGAACTGGTCCGAGGGCCCGAGGACCGCGACGACGTTCTCCCGGCCGTCGGCGGCGTGCCGACCGAGCTTCACCTTGCCCGAGACCACGAGGTAGAGGCTGTCGCCGCGTTCACCTTCGTGAAAGACGACCCGGCCCCGCGGGACATCGATGTAGTCGAACTGCGATGCGAGCGCCTCGGCCGCCTCCGGCGCGACGCCCTGAAACAACCCCGCCGACGTGAGCACCTCATCCACCGTGCACCTCCCGCCGCGCGCCTGCGCGCACGGATACGCCGCCCCGAAGGTCATGCCGCCACGGGGCGGATGCCCATGATGACCGCCGTCGATGGCGCCCGTCCAGACCGGGTCCCGGGTCGCGGCCGGCCAGCGGCGCGCCAGCCGGCAGCGCGGGGGTGGGCCGGCGGTGTCAGCGGCCCCGGTTCGTATGGCCGAGCGCCGGCAGCCGGCGGCTCGCGTGCCGCCGACGGGAGCGGCCGGACCGACCTGCGCGCGCTAACCGTTGCCGCACGATCGAATCGCTGCCTCGGGCCGCTGCTGCGTCGAGCGCGCCGGTGGTCGCCTCGTCGGTGTACGCGGCATCGCCCCGCAACGGCGACTCGACCCGCTCCATGAAGAGCAGGAATCCGAGCAGCACGACCGGGAACCCGAGTACCAGAAGTCCGAGCATCGATAGCCATTGTGATACATGGCTAGTACCGGCGCGGGCTCACCCATGATTTCGTTGCGTGTCGCGCCGACCACGGGGTGTGTAGCGGTCGACCGATGGTCAGCGTCGGCACGTACCCTGCACGGTGTGGCCAGGGGGACCGACGGGGCGGCTTCCCCGGCGTCACCGGGGCGCCGACCCGGATCCCGCGGGTCACCGGCCACCGCCGCCGAAACGCCGGTCGCCCGCACCCGCCGCGCGCGGCGCACCAACCGGGAGCTCGCCGCGCTGTATCCAGATGCGCATTGCGAGCTCGACTTCACGACGCCGCTGCAGCTCGCCGTGGCGACGATCCTGTCGGCACAGTGCACCGACCGGCGGGTCAATGCGGTGACGCCGGCGCTGTTCGCGCGCTACCGCACCGCCGACGACTATGCCGCGGCCGATCCGGCGCAGCTCGAGGACGAGATCCGCTCGACCGGGTTCTTCCGCAACAAGACAAGATCGCTCATCGGACTGGGTCGGGCCGTCGTCGAGCGGTACGACGGAGTGCTGCCATCGACCCTCGCCGACCTCGTCACCCTGCCCGGCATCGGGCGCAAGACTGCCAACGTGATCCTCGGCAACGCCTTCGGCGTGCCCGGCCTGACCGTCGACACGCACTTCGGCCGGCTCGTGCGCCGGTGGCGGTGGACCGCCGCCACCGACCCGGTCAAGGTGGAGTCCGCTGTCGCGGCGCTGCTGCCCAGGGCGGAGTGGACCATGTTTTCCCACCGCGCCATCTGGCACGGCCGGCGGGTGTGCCATGCCCGCAAGCCGGCCTGCGGCGCCTGCGCCATCGCGCATTGGTGCCCGTCCTACGGCGACGGCCCGACCGATCCGCAGGCGGCCGCCAAGCTGGTGAAGACACCGGCCGACGTCGCGGTGTCCGCGTGAGCCGACCGGCGACGGTGCGCGGCCGGCGGCGGACCGCTGCGCTGGCTCTCGCCATCGTGGCGGCGGTGCTCGCCGGGTGCACCTCGGCCGGGTCGAGCTCCCGGCCGGATCCGCAGGTGCGCTCGCTCGCCGCGAGAGCAAGGCTCGCGGACTGCCCGAAGCCGGGCCGGCCCGCGAGCGGCGGCAAGCTGCACGGGATCGCGCTGCCGTGCGTCGGCACCAACCGCTCGATCCCCCTCGGCACGCGGACCGGCCGTCCCACCGTGCTCGCGCTGTGGGCCGTGTGGTGCGGCCCGTGTCACGCCGAACTGCCTGCCGTTCAGCGATTCGCGACGGCTGCGACCGGCAAGGTCGACGTCGTCGGCGTCGACCTGCTCGAGCCGTCGCAGAAATCCGGCCTCGAGTACCTCACCGACAAGCACCTGCATTTCGCCAACCTCTTCGACGCACAGGCCGAGGTGCTGCACCGGATCGGCCTGCCGGGCCCGCCGGCCACGATCCTGCTCAGGGCCGACGGCTCGGTCGCCGCCGTGCACACCGGCGCGGTGACCGACGCGATTCTGCGGGAGCTGGCGCGGCAGCATTTCGGGGTGACCGTCGGTGGGTGATCCGCCCGACTGGCTGCTCGAGCTACCCGCGAAGGTGAGCGCCGGCGACCCGTACTTCTCCTGGTTCGTGCCCCCGGGTTCCGGCGTCCGGCAGGCTGCCGTCCTGATCCTGGTCGGATCCGGCGACCGGGGGCCCGACGTACTGCTGATCGAGCGGGCGGCCGACCTCCGTGCGCACGCCGGGCAGCCGGCCTTTCCAGGTGGCGCCGTCGATGCGGCGGACGCCGACGCCGCCGCGGCCGCGCTGCGGGAGACGGTCGAGGAGGTCGGAATCGACCCGGCCGGGGTCGACGTCATCGGGGTCCTGCCGGTGCTACATCTCGCCGTGTCGGCATTCGCGGTCACGCCGGTGCTCGGCTGGTGGCGCGATCCGGCCCCGACGTTGCGGGCCGCACCCGCCGAGGTCGCCGCCGTCGCGCGCGTCCCCATCGCCGAGCTGGTCGAACCGGCAAACCGGGTCCGGGTCCGGCTGCGGTCGGGCTATCTCGGGCCGGCGTTCGAGGTCGGCGGGATGCTGGTGTGGGGCTTCACCGCGATGGTTCTCGATCGGCTGCTCGAGCTGGCCGGGCTGTCCCGGCCGTGGCTGCCGTCGCCGGTGCGCGACATCGACCGCCAGCTGTCCGCACCCTGGGACCGGCGATGATCGACATCGTCCTGGCCGTCTTGCTGGTCGGCTACGTCGTCGCCGGCTGCCGATCGGGGCTGATCACCTCAGCGTTGTCGCTGGTCGGGTTCTTCGGCGGCGCCGTGCTCGGCTCGCTGCTGGCCGGCAAGGTGGCGCCGCACATCGCCGGCGGGACGGCGCGCTTCCTGGCGACCATCGTGATGGTGGTCGCGGTGGCCGCCATGGGCCAGGGCGTCGCCGTCGCCGTCGGGCGGGCCGCTCGGGCCAGGATGACCTGGCGGCCGGCGCGTGCCGTGGACACCGTCCTCGGTGGCCTGCTCTCGGCGCTGGCCGTGCTGCTCGTCGCCTGGATGGTCGCCGTACCGCTGGCGTCCTCGGCGCTGTTCCCCGGCGTCTCCTCGGCCGTACGGGGGTCCCGGGTGCTGCGGGGCGTCGATTCGGCGATGCCGAAGCAGGTCCGGACGCTGTATTCGTCGGCGCGCGACGCGGTGGACCGCGGCGATTTCCCCGACGTGTTCGGCGCGCTCGTGCCGACGCGCGTCCGGGCCGTGAACCCGCCGGATCCCGCCGTGCTCGCCGACCCGGACATCGCGCGCTCGGTGCGCTCGGTGGTCAAGATCACCGGGTCGGCCCCGTCCTGTTCCCGCCGGATCGAGGGCTCCGGTTTTGTGATCGCGGCGCACCGGGTCCTGACCAACGCACACGTGGTCGCGGGCGTCACCGACGCCGCGGTGCGAGTCGGCGATCAGGTCGACGCGGCGCGGGTGGTGCTCTATGACCCGCATCTCGACGTCGCCATCCTCGACGTGCCCGATCTGTCGGCGCCCGCCCTGTCGTTCAGCTCAAGCCCCGCCGCTGCCGGTGCCGACTCCGTCATCGCCGGATTCCCAGAGGATGGGCCGCTTTTCGTCGGCCCCGCGCGGGTGCGCGACCAGCAGCAGGTCCACGGACCGGACATCTACGGCAATTCCGTGACCCGCGATGTCTATGCGCTGCGTGGCGACGTACGACCGGGCAACTCCGGCGGCCCGCTGTTGCGGCCCGACGGCAGCGTCTACGGCGTGATCTTCGCCGCCGCCGTCGACCAGCGCGACACCGGCTACGCCCTCACCGCCGATGCGGTCACCGACGATGCGGCGCTCGGACGCACGGCGACGACTGCCGTCGGTACCGAACCCTGCGCCGACTAGGCCGCCCGCCCGCGCGATCGCGCGGTGGCGTCGACACCGATGCGCGCCGTGGCGTCGATCGACCGTCGGCGGGCGGTCTCCCGGTCGTTTGTCGATACGGTCGCTCCGGCCGCCGCCGCGACGAACGACCGGGAGCGGCTTCGGGTGGCGGCACCGACCCCAAGGTTGGGCGCGGCGGCGTCGACGGCAGTCGCGGTCTCCCGGTCGGGTGTCGCTCCAATAGCTCCGGCCGCCGCCGCGACAAACGAAAGGGAGCGGTTTCGGGTGGCGGCATCGACCCCAAGGTTGGGCGCGGCGGCGTCGAAGGCAGTCGCGGTCTCCCGGTCGGTTGT
>JBPCOR010000361.1:0-3121 GCA_051000035.1 Mycobacteriales bacterium
AGATGATCCGGCCCAGTTTCGTGCCGCCCAAGCCGATCCGCCGGCTTCGTGATCTGACCCGTTACCGGGTCACGCTGGTCACCGACGCCAGCGCGGAGAAGAACCGGGTCGAGAAACTGTTGGAGGACGCGCAGATCAAGCTGTCGGTCGTGGCCAGCGACATCTTCGGGGTCTCGGGCCGGGACATGATGGCAGCGCTGATCGACGGACAACGTGACCCGGCGGTGTTGGCCCAGCTGGCGCGTCGTCGGATGCGGGTGAAGATCCCCCAGCTCGAGGAAGCCTTCCACGGTTTCTTCACCGATCATCACGCGTTCCTGCTAAGCGCGATGCTGGCCCGCATCGACCAGATCCAGGCTGACATCGCTGCGCTCGAGGACCGGATCGAGGCCGAGATCGCCCCTTTCGCTGACGCGGTGGCCCGCCTGGACCAGATCCCCGGCGTCGGTGTCACCGCGGCCCGGGTCATCATCGCCGAGGGCGGGGTCGACATGAACCGGTTCCCGACCCGGGCGCATCTGGCCTCCTGGGCCCGGTTCGCCCCGGGAGTCAAGGAGTCCGCCGGGCGCAAGAAAGGCAACAGCGCCAGCGGACACGGCAACCACTACCTGGCCAGCGTGCTCGGTGAAGCCGCGATCTCGGCCGGCCGAACCGACACCTTCCTCGGCGAGCGTTACCGGCGCATCGCCCGCCGCCGCGGCAAGAAACGCGCCCTGGTCGCGGTCGGCCGCTCGATCCTCACCGTCGTCTGGCAACTCCTGTCCGATCCCGACTGCCAATTCGTCGATCTCGGCGCCACCTTCTACGACACCCGCCTCGGCAGCGAACGTGCCAAGCACAACCACATCCACCACCTGCAAGCCCTCGGCTACAAGGTCACCCTCGAACCCGCCCCCTGACACGCTGTCCAGGCACCTTCTATTTTCCCGTTAGCCGAGGGTTAGCCGGGGTGAACGACGTCGGACGCGCGACCCCGGTGGGCCCCGGGGCTCAGCCTCGCGGTTCGGGGCCCGGGGCGCGGGGGTAGGACTCTAGCTTCACCTCGCGGAGCAAAGACGTAGGAGCTCACAGACATCAGAACTCGCCGACGCCGGAGACGGCGGGATTCCCGCTCACCCCACGAGCGCGGCGCGCAACCGGGCTGCCTCGACGGTGAAGCAGCCGTGCTCGGCGCCGTCGATCAGGACCACCGGCACCCGGTCGCCGTACTCCCCGCGCAGCGCTGCGTCCCCGTCGACGTCGACCTCCTCCCACGGTGTACCGGCCTCGCCCGCGATCGACTCGATGACCGCGCGGGCGACATCGCACAGGTGGCACCCGGTGCGACTGAGCAGGGTGATGCGGTGGTCAGCGGGAGGCACCGTCAAGCCCCCGGACGGATCTTGCCGGTCGGCGTGTGCGGGAGCCGCTCCACGATCGACACCACAGCCGGCCGCTTGAACGGCGCGAGAGACCGGGCGCACCACCGCACGAGGTCATCGACGTCGGCCGTGGCGCGGTCGGCGAGCACGGCGTAGGCGTGCAGTTGCGGCGGCTCGCCGACCCGGACGACGGACGCTTCGGCGACGGCTTGGTGGGAGGTGAGCACCGCCTCGATCTCCGCGGGATACACCGGAAATCCGCGGACCACCGCCCGATCCTGCAGCCGCCCGACCAGCCGCAGCCGGCCGGCCTCGTCGAGGTAGCCCAGGTCGCCGGTACCGAACCAGCCGTCGCGCCGCGGCCCACCCGCCGCGCCCGGTGCGTACCCGGCGAAGAGCGAGCCGGCGCGGATGAACACCTCGCCCGGATCGCCGTCGTCCACGCGCCCGCCGCCGTCGTCACGCAACTCCAGGTCGACCCCGGGCAGCGGGTAGCCCAGCGACGCCGCCGCGCCCGGCTCGCTACTGAGCGCCGTGCTAGTCAGCATCGGTCCGCCCTCGGCCAGCCCGTAACCGTTGTGGACGGGGACGGTGGTGACCGCCGTGATGCGAGCGGCTCGCCGGGCATCGAGGGGAGCGCCACCGGACACGGCGTGGCGCACGGTCGCGAACGACGACGCGAGGTCCGCGTCGGAGCGTCTCGACCAGCTCGCGAGCACCGGTGGTACGGCGATGACGACGGTCACCCCGCGTTCGGTCAGCATCCCCGGCGCGTCGGCCGCGTCCTCGGGCGCCGCGAGCAGAACCGTGGCACCGGCCCGGGCCGCGAGCCCGACGGCGCCGACGAGGCCGAGCGGGTGGAAACCGGGCACCGCCGCCAGCACGACGTCGCCCGACCCGACGAGGGACGCACCGGCGGCCTGCTCGACCGCGGCCAGCAGCGCCGCGTGGGTGTGCACCGCGCCGCGGGGACGGCCGCGGGCCTTGCCGGTGTAGAACACGACGGCGGCGGCGCTGGCCTGCGGATCGTGCCCACCGCCCGCGGATCCGGTTCCAGCGCGAGCGCGGGCGCGCTGCACGTCGGCAAGGGTGTGACCGTCATCGGCCGGCGTCGGTCCGGCCACGACGAGGTGGCGGATGCCGAGATCGGCTGCGGCCGCGACGCCCAGCACGTTCGCCGTCAGCAACGTCGCGGCGCCGGTGTCGGTGACGACAGCAGCCAGCTGCTCCACCGGTAGATCCTGCTGGACCGGAACGGCAACGATCCCGGCCCGCCCGGCGGCGAGAAATGCGACCGTCAGATCGATCCCCGCGTCGAGCTGCAGGACTGCGGCCGGCCCGGCGGCGACCCCGATCGCCCGCAGACCCGCCGCCGTCGCGTCAACCCGCTCGTCGAGCTCGGCCCAGGTGAGGGCCCCGCGCTGGCCGGTGGAGTGCCTGGGCCGCCCCGCCACTGCGTCGAGGGCCGTGCGACCACCCGCCGCGACTGCCGCCTGACGGACGAGGTCGCTCATCGTCGCGATATCCCCGACCGGCACGCCGCCACCTCCGAACGCGGGCATCGTTGACTCCATCACCAGACTATCGACGCCGGCGCCACTACTGTCGAGGTTGTGCGACGCGAGCCGGCTGCCGCCGCTTTCTTCGACCTCGACAACACGATGATGGTCGGCGCGTCGATGTTCTACTTCGCCCGCGGCCTGGCCAGCCGGCGGTTCCTCACCGCGCGCGACATCGTCGTCTTCAGCTGGCGGCAGATC
>JBPCOR010000168.1:0-4679 GCA_051000035.1 Mycobacteriales bacterium
TACGGCGTCGCGACGTTCTACGCGCTGTTCGCGACCGAGCCGCGGCCACCGCGGATCGTGCACGTCTGCACCGACATCGCCTGCAACGCCCGCGGCGCGGGTGCGCTCTGCGCGGAGCTCGAGCGCCGGCTCGGCCCGGCCCGCGGTCCGCTCGCCGGCCCGGGCGCGGGAGTCGGGGTGGCGGGCGACGAGGGTGCCGACCCCGCCGGCATGCAGTGGCAGGAGAGCCCCTGCATCGGCATGTGCGAGCACGCGCCCGTCGCGCTCGCCATCGAGGCCGGTGATCCGCCGCGCGAGCAGATGGTCACCGAAGCGAGTGCCGACGCGGTGATCGACGTGGCCCGGCACGGCCCGGCGGACCGCCAGGGCGCACCGCCACCGGCCGCGGCGATCCCGCAGCAGGGCGACCCCGCCCTGGTGCTGCTGCGCCGGATCGGCGCCGTCGACCCGTCGAGTCTGGACGACTATCGCGCGGCCGACGGCTATCTCGCACTGCGGCGGGCGTTCGAGCTCGGCCCGGCCGGCGTGATCGACGAGGTCGGCGCGTCGAAGCTGTCCGGCCGCGGGGGTGCGGCGTTCCCGACCGGCATCAAGTGGAAGGCGACGGCGAGCCAGCCCGCGCTGCCGCACTACCTCGTCTGCAACGCCGACGAGAGCGAGCCGGGCACCTTCAAGGACCGCGTCATCATGGAGGGTGATCCGTACGCCGTCGTCGAGGCGATGACCGTCGCGGCCTACGCAACGGGGTGCGAGCTCGGCTATCTCTACATTCGTGGCGAATATCCCTCCGGCGCGCGCGCGTTGCGGCACGCGATCGACGAGGCGCGGGCGCATGGGCTGCTCGGTGCGGACATCATGGGCCGCGGATTCTGCTTCGACATCGAGATCCGCCGTGGCGCCGGCGCCTATATCTGCGGTGAGGAGACGGCGCTGTTCAACTCCATCGAGGGCCGGCGCGGGGAGCCGCGCGCGAAGCCGCCGCTGCCGGTGGAGAAGGGGCTCTTCGGCAAGCCCACGGTGGTCAACAATGTCGAGACGCTGGTCGACGTGCTGCAGGTGCTGCTGGTCGGCGCACCGGCGTTCGCGGCGATCGGCACCGAGAAGTCCACCGGTACAAGGCTCTTCTGCCTGTCCGGCACGGTACGGAGACCGGGGATCTACGAGCTGCCGTTCGGCACCAGCCTGCGTGACCTGCTCGACCTCGCCGGTGGCGTGCCCGACGGCCGCACCCTGCGGGCGATCCTGCTCGGCGGTGCGGCCGGCGGCTTCGTCGGCCCGGACGAGCTGGACCTGCAGCTGTCCTTCGAGGCGACCCGCGAGGCCGGCACGACCCTCGGCTCAGGTGTCGTGATCGTGCTGGACGACACCGTGCAGATCGCCGACGTGCTGCTGCGGATAGCGGCGTTCTTCCGGGACGAGTCCTGCGGGCAGTGCGTGCCGTGCCGGGTCGGCACCGTCCGGCAGGAGGAGGCACTGCGCCGGCTCGTCGGTGATCGGCCGCTCGGCTCGCGCGACGATGACATCACACTGCTGCGCGAGGTCGGCCGGGCCATGCGCGATGCTTCGATCTGCGGCCTTGGCCAGACCGCCTGGAACGCCGTGGAATCCGCGATCGACCGGCTCGGTATCTTTACCGATCGCAGCGGCGACGCGGCCGCGCACGACCTGCCGATCAGGACGGAGGACGCGCAATGACCGACCCGGCCGGTAAACCGCCGCTGCTTGCTCGCGAGGCGCCCCCGGGCGTACCGCTGCAGACGCCGCGACCCCTGGTGGAGGTCTCCGTCGACGGCGAGCCGGTGCGGGTGCCCGCGGGCTCGACCCTCCTGGACGCCTGCACGCAGGCCGGCAAGGACATCCCGACCCTGTGTTACGGCGACACGCTCGCTCCGGTCAGCGCCTGCCGGGTCTGCCTGGTCGAGGTCGAGGGCCAGCGCCTGCTGGTGCCGTCGTGCTCGCGCCGGGTCGAGGCCGACATGGTGGTGCACACCGACGGGGAGCGGGCGAGGCACAGCCGCAAGGTGGTCATGGAGCTGCTCGCGAGCTCGGTCGACATGTCGACGACGAAGGGGTTTGCCGATTGGGTGGCCGCCTACGGCGCCGACCCGGGCCGATTCGGACAGCAGGCTGCGGCGTTCGCCGCCGGGGAGCGCGACGCGCTGATCGCCGGTGAGCACGAGGCCCCCGACGGACGGTGGGCCGCCACCGTGGCCCAGCCGGTCAAGCGCGACAACGATCTCTACGTGCGCGATTGCGGCAAGTGCATCCTCTGTTACAAGTGCGTGGATGCCTGCGGGGACCAGTGGCAGAACACGTTCGCGATCGCCGTCGCCGGACGCGGATTCGACGCCCGGATCGCCACCGAATACGCCGCGCCGCTGCCGGATTCCGCGTGCGTCTACTGCGGCAACTGCGTCGAGGTCTGTCCGACCGGCGCACTGATGTTCACCAGCGAGCACGACATGCGCGCCGAGGGGAGCTGGGATGAGTCGGCGCAGACGCGGACCGACACCATCTGCCCGTACTGCGGCGTCGGGTGCCAGCTCACCCTGCACGTGCAGGACAACGAGATCGTGAAGACTTCCTCGCCGCACGAGCACTCGGTGACTCACGGCAACCTGTGCATCAAGGGCCGGTTCGGCTTCCAGCACGTCCAGAACCGCAAGCCCGACCGCGGAGACGCCCGCGGGGGCGACCGCGGGGGCGACCGCGGAGACGCCCGCGGGGGCGACCGCGGGGGCGACCGCGACCCGGCGTAGGCGAAGATCGCGTGATCGGACAGCCATCGCGCTGGTCTTTACCAGTTGCCCGACACGACACGGTGGGTGGCGACCGGCGCGTCGCGGCGGCCAGCTGGTGAGGCGTGCGAGGTCGGCCGGTCGGTACCATCAAGGGTGCTGCGCGGCCGGCGACGGGGCAGCAGACGGGGGGCTGCATGAGCACCGCCGACGTAATTCCCACCGTGGAGGCGGCCGTGAGCACCGCCGACGTAATTCCTACCGTGGAGGCTCAATGGGCAGAGTGACCAGCAGGCGCCGGATCGTGCGGATCCGCGACGGCGTGGCCGCCGGCGCCCACAACACGCTGGCCGCCGAGGAGCCGCTGGAGATCCGGATCGGCGGACAACCGTTGGCCGTGACCATGCGCACGCCGGGGGACGATTTCGACCTCGCGGCGGGTTTCCTTGTCAGCGAGGGAGTCATCGCGACCCCGGCCGAGTTGGTCGCGATCCGCTACTGCGCGGGCAACGACGACGACGGCCGCAACACCTACAACGTCCTGGACGCCGACCTGGCCGACGGCGTCGCCGTCGACCAGAAGTTCCTGCAGCGCAACGTTCTCACGACCTCGTCGTGCGGTGTGTGTGGCAAGGCGAGTCTGGACGCCGTGCGGACGACATCGCGGTTCTCGGTCGCAGACGACCCGCTGCGCGTCGACCCGGCGACCCTGTCGACGCTGCCCGGCAAGCGGCGCGCGGCCCAGGCCGTATTCGAGGCGACGGGCGGACTGCACGCGGCCGGACTCTTCGACGCAGCCGGTGAGCTGGTGGCCATCCGCGAGGACGTCGGGCGGCACAACGCCGTCGACAAGCTCGTCGGATGGGCCGTGCGGGAGGGCCGGCTCCCGCTCGCCGGCCAGCTGCTGGTGGTGTCGGGTCGGGCGTCGTTCGAGCTGGTGCAGAAGGCCGTGATGGCGGGCATCCCGGCGATGGCGGCGGTGTCGGCGCCGTCCTCGCTCGCCGTCGAGCTTGCGCAGGACGCCGGCCTGACGCTCGTCGGCTTCCTGCGTGGCGCGTCGATGAACGTCTACGCCGGAGCGCACCGCGTCGCCGCCTCGGCCGGGAATGCCCCGGCTGCGGTCCCGGCCGCGCTACCGTAGGCGACCCGGGCGGAGGAGGCGCCGTGCCGTACCCCGACAAGCAGCTCTCCGACGACGAGAAGGTCGTCGAGCACCTGCACCCGCACTGGATCACGGTCTTCCTGCCCGTGCTGGTGCTGCTGGTGGCTGCCGGGCTCGGCGGTTTCCTCGCCGCGATCGTGCCGGGCGGCGGCAGCCGAGTGCCGCTGCGCATCGCGATCGCCGCGGTGGCGGTGATCGTGGTGATCTGGCTGACGATCATTCCGGTCCTACGCTGGCGAACGACGCACTATGTGATCACCACCCACCGGGTGATGATCCGGACCGGCATCCTCTCCCACGAGGGACACGACATCCCGCTGCAGCGCCTCAACGACGTCGCTTTCCGGCAGTCGTTCGCCGACCGCCTCATCGGCGCCGGATCCCTGACGCTGGAATCTGCCGGCGAGCACGGTCAGGAGACGTTGTCCAACGTCCCGCACGCGGACCGGGTGCAGCA
Organism: Mycobacteriales bacterium; assembly: GCA_051000035.1. GTDB lineage: Bacteria > Actinomycetota > Actinomycetes > Mycobacteriales > QHCD01 > QHCD01. The sequence continues at coordinate 4,358 of JBPCOR010000168.1, forward strand.
GCTGATCAACCGGCTCGTCGAGCAGGATTCACAGCGCCGCACCGGCCGCCGGGACGACGAGCCACGGGCCGACTACGACGTCGAACGCTGACACGTCCGCGTCCCACGCCGTACGCGCCACGCCAACCCGGCGACCCGCCCGCGCCGCGCGTGTGCCGGCGCTGACGGCGTGCCGGCGCCGCGCGCCCCCGCGCTGACCGAATGGATAAGCACGTGTTCGTGGCCTGAAACCGGTGCGTATGCACAGTCAGCGGTTGTCGGCGGCTCGTGGACGCCGGTCCGCCGCGCGGGCGCCCCGGTCAGCGACGGGCGCCCCGGCAGC
>JBPCOR010000200.1:0-4434 GCA_051000035.1 Mycobacteriales bacterium
GTCTTGGTCGGAATGGTGGATAAGAGCGGGGGGGTGGGTGGGGGTGAAACCGTGGTGGGTGTTGCCGCCGCCGCCAACGCCGCCAGGCGCCTCGTCGTCCTCGTCCTCCTCGCGGGTGAGCAGGTCACCGGTCGGCGCCCAGTCGAAGGTCACGGCGCCGATCCGGACCGCCGCGCCGACCCGCGCCCCCGCGGCGCCGAGCGCGGTCTCGACGCCGATCTTGGCCAGCCGTTCGGCGAGGTAGCCGACCGCCTCGTCGTTGCTGAAATCGGTCTGCCTGACCCACCGCAGCGGCTTGGTCCCGTATACGACGAACCCGCCCGGGACCTCCGGGTCCGCGGCGACGACGATGTGGTCGTCGACCGGCTCGGGTCGCAGCACGATGCGGGTCGGCTCGGCCGCCGGCCGGCCCGCACGCGCGGCCTGCACCTGGTCGGCCATCGCGTAGGTCAACCCGGCCAGTCCCTCGTGCGTCGCCGCACTCACGACGTACGCCGGCAGCCCCCGGGCGGCGACGTCGGGCAGCACCATCTCCGCGAGCTCGCGGGCCTCGGGTACGTCGGCCTTGTTCAGGACGACCAGCCGGGGCCGGTCGGCGAGGCTGCCCAGCTCCGCGCCGGCCAGGCCGCCGACGTACTGGCCAAGCTCGGACTCGACGGCATCGATGTCAGACAGCGGGTCGCGCCCGGCCTCGCCGGTCGCGCAGTCGACGACGTGCACGAGAACGGCGCACCGCTCGATGTGCCGGAGGAATTCCAGCCCGAGCCCACGCCCCTGCGCCGCGCCCGGGATCAGGCCCGGGACGTCCGCGACGGTGTAGGTCGTCTCACCGGCCGCGACGACGCCGAGGTTGGGCACCAACGTCGTGAACGGGTAGGCGGCGATCTTGGGACGGGCCGCGGAGATCGCCGCGATCAGCGAGGACTTGCCGGCACTGGGATATCCGATCAGGCCGACTTCGGCGACACTCTTCAGCTCCAGAACGGCGTCGAGGGCCTCCCCGTCCTCGCCGAGCAGCGCGAAGCCGGGCGCCTTGCGCCGGTTGGAGACCAGCGCGGCGTTGCCGAGCCCGCCGTGCCCGCCGCGGCCGAGGACGAAGCGGCTGCCGGCGCCGATCAGGTCGGCAACGATGGCGCCGTCGGTGGACCGCACGATCGTCCCGTCCGGCACGCGCACCACCACGTCGTCGCCGGCTGCCCCGCTGCGGTGATCGCCCTGACCTGGACGGCCGTTGCCGGCCCGTAGATGCGGGCGGTAGTGCAGGTCCAGCAGGGTGTGTACGCCGGGATCAACGACGAGGACGATGTCGCCGCCCCGACCGCCGTTGCCGCCGTCGGGGCCGCCGAGCGGCTTGTACTTCTCCCGGTGGATCGATGCGCAGCCGTGCCCGCCGTTACCGGCAGCGGCGTGCAGCAGCACCCGGTCGATGAACGAACTCATGGCGCACCTGCTCTACCTGGACCGGCCCGCAGGCCGGATGCGTCACGCCGCCGGCGTGCCGGTGGAGGTGCTCGCGGTGATGCTGACGGTCTTGCGGCCGCGCCGCTCACCGAACTGGACGGCGCCGGGCGCCAGCGCGAAGAGGGTGTCGTCGCGGCCACGCCCGACGCCCTCACCGGGGTGGAAGTGGGTGCCGCACTGGCGCACGATGATCTCCCCGGCAGACACGACCTGCCCGCCGAAGCGCTTGACGCCCAGGCGCTGGGAGTTGGAGTCGCGGCCGTTGCGGGAGGACGAAGCGCCCTTCTTGTGTGCCACCTGGCTACTCCCCCTCGGCGCTGGCGCCGGAACTGCCGTCGGGGTCGCCGGCCGACCCGATGCCGGTCACGGTCACCGTGGTCAGCTGCTGGCGGTGGCCCTGCCGCTTGTGGTAACCGGTCTTGTTCTTGAACTTGTCGATGGTGATCTTGGGCCCCCGACCGTGCGAGTCGATCCGGGCGGTGACCGGCGTCGATGCGAGCGTCGCCGAGTCGGTCGTGATGGTGCCATCGTCGACCAGCAGGAGAGCTGGAAAACTCACCTCACCGCCGGGCGGACCGTCCAGGTTGCCGATCTGCAGGGTATCGCCGACAGCGACGCGATATTGCCGCCCACCGGTCTTGACGATCGCGTACACCGCGGACCCACTCCTTCGATTCTTCTCGCGCTCGGCGCCGATGCGGGTAGCCCGCCGGGTGCATGCAAATGCGGGCACCCACGTCCAGGGGCGCGCCGACCTGTAAGGGTACGGACCCCGGCGTACGACGGTCAAACGGCCCCCGGCCGGTCAGGCCGGGGCGTCCACGGTCACCGCCGGCGGGCCGGGCGGTCGGCTGGCGGCCCGCCGACGACGCCGCAGCCGCGGGGTGTGCGGGTCGACAGCGGAGACGCCCGCGCCGTTGGTCGAGCCCACCTCAGCGGTCGGCTCACCGGCCACCGCGGCGACCAGCTCGGGCGTCGTCGCCGGCTCGGCCGTCGTGACCGGCTCGGCCGTCGTAACCGGCGCTGGCGTCGTGACCGGCTCGGCCGTCGTGACCGGCTCGGCCGTCGTGACCGGCTCGGACCTCCTGGCGGACTGGCCGCCGGACTCGGTGACCTTCTCGGTGGTGGCGGCAACCGGCTCGTCCGACCGCTTCGACCTCGCCATGACGGCCGGAGTCGCGCGGGGCAGATCGACCGGATCGCTGTGCACGATCACACCGCGGCCGTGGCAGTGCTCGCAGGGCTCGGAGAACGCCTCCAGCAAGCCCTGCCCGACCCGTTTGCGGGTCATCTGCACCAGGCCGAGCGAGGTGACCTCGGCGACCTGGTGACGGGTGCGGTCCCGGCCGAGGCACTCGGTCAGCCGCCGCAGCACCAGATCGCGGTTGCTCTCCAGGATCATGTCGACGAAGTCGATCACGATGATGCCGCCGACATCCCGCAGTCGCAGCTGCCGGACGATCTCCTCGGCGGCCTCCAGGTTGTTGCGGGTGACCGTCTCCTCCAGGTTGCCGCCCTTGCCGATGAATTTCCCGGTGTTGACGTCGACCACCGTCATCGCCTCGGTCCGGTCGATGACCAGCGTGCCGCCCGAGGGCAGCCACACCTTGCGGTCGAGGGCCTTGGCCAGTTGCTCGTCGATGCGGTGCTCGGTGAAGACGTCCCGCGCGCCGGTGTGCCGGTGCAGGCGATCGCGCAGTTCCGGTGCGACCTGCTCGACGTACTGCCCGATCACGTCCCACGCAGCGTCGCCGTCGACGATCATCGAGGCGAAATCCTCGTTGAACAGGTCGCGGACCACCCGGATGGCGAGGTCGGGTTCCTCGTGCAGCAGCACCGGGGCCTTGCTCTTGTCCTTCTCGACCCGGGCCGAGATGGCCTCCCACTGCGCCTTGAGCCGGGCGACGTCGCGGGTGAGCTCCTCCTCGCTCGCGCCCTCCGCTGCCGTGCGGATGATGACGCCCGCCTCGGCCGGCACGAGGTCGCGCAGGATCGCCTTCAGCCGGGAGCGCTCGGTGTCGGGCAGCTTGCGGCTGATCCCGGTGGTCGAGCCGCCGGGCACGTAGACGAGGTAGCGGCCGGGCAGGCTGATCTGGCTGGTCAGCCGGGCGCCCTTGTGTCCGATCGGGTCCTTGGTGACCTGGGCGAGGACGGCGTCGCCGGATTTCATCGCATGCTCGATCGAACGGGATCTGCCGGCCAGGCCGGCCAGCTCCCAGTTGACCTCGCCGGCGTAGAGGACGGCGTTGCGACCCTTGCCGATGTCGATGAACGCCGCCTCCATGCTCGGCAGGACGTTCTGAACCCGGCCGAGGTAGACATTCCCCGCGTACGACGTGGAGCTTGCCCGGGTGACGTAGTGCTCTACGAGCACGCCGTCCTCGAGAACACCGATCTGGGTGCGGTCACCGCGCTGCCGGACGACCATGACCCGGTCGACGGATTCGCGGCGGGCCAGGAACTCCGACTCGGAGAGGACCGGCGGTCGCTTGCGGCCCTGGTCGCGGCCGTCGCGGCGGCGCTGCCGCTTGGCCTCCAGCCGGGTGGATCCGGAGACGGACTTGACCCCGTCGTCGGTGGACTCGCCCGGCTCGTCGCCCTCGTCCTTGCGGCGACGACGTCGACGTCGCCGTTTCGATGCTCCCCCGTCGGCGTCGCCGTCGTCGTCGTTGCCGGCCGCGTCGCCGTCGTCGCGAGCGCGTCGATCGCCGGACGGTGCGCCGGCCGCGGACGCCTCGGGGCGTGTCTCGTCCTGATGGTCCCCATCCGGGCCGGACTTGATCCGGCTGCGGCCGCCACGTCGACCCCGTCTGCGCCGGCGCGACGTGCCGCCGGCTTCGCCGTCGTCGCCGTCGGTGCCGTCGGCGGCGGTGGTTTCCGTCGTCCGGTCGGTGTCGACCTCGGTCTCGGCCGGGGACGGCGGCGGGGGCGGGGGCGGGGTGAAGAGCAGCAGCCCCGAGAGCGGCCGGTCGG
>JBPCOR010000209.1:0-5019 GCA_051000035.1 Mycobacteriales bacterium
CGTCGAGGTGACCCTCGACGCCCTCGGGCAGCTCCAGGTTGCCGTGCGCCAGCATCGCGATCTCCTGGATCGTCCTGCCCTGGCTCGGGTCGCCCTTGACGTGCCAGCGGCAGAGCTCCCACTCCAGGTCGTCGGCGCTGACCTCGAGCGACGCGGCGGCCACGATCCTCGCCTTCTCGCGGACCCGCTGGGTCACCACGGCGACGGCCGCGCCGGACACCGGCGTCGAGCGAGAGCCGTAGGTGCCCAAGCCGAACGGCGTGTTGTCGGTGTCGCCGTGGGTCACCTCGACGTCCTCGGGCGGGATGCCGATCTCGTGCGCGACGATCTGCGCGAACGTCGTCTCGTGGCCCTGACCCTGGGTCTGGACCGAGATCCGCAGCTGCGCCTTGCCGGTCGGGTGGATCCGCAGCTCGCAGCCGTCGGCCATGCCGAGGCCGAGGATGTCCATTTGCTTGCGCGGCCCGGCACCGACGCCCTCGGTGAAGAACGACAGGCCGATGCCCATCAGCTCCCCACGCGAACGCTTGTCGGCCTGCTCCCGCCGCAGCTCGGCGTAGCCCGCCATGTCCATGGCCTTTTGCAGGGCCCGCGGATAGTCCCCGGAGTCGTACTCCCACCCGGTCTTGCTGGTGTACGGGAACTGCTCGGGGCGCAGCAGGTTCTTCATCCGCAGCTCGGCCGGGTCCATGCCGAGCTCGTCGGCGAGGACGTCGACCATCCGCTCGACCAGGTAGACGGCCTCGGTCACCCGGAACGAGCACGCGTAGGCGACCCCGCCGGGTGCCTTGTTGGTGTAGACGCCGGTGACCTTGCAGTGCGCCGCCCGCAGGTCGTAGGAGCCGGTGAAGATATGGAAGAAGCCGGCCGGGAATTTCGTCGGCTGCGCGGTGCCGTTGAATGCCCCGTGGTCGGCGAGCACGTCGACGCGCAGGCCCTGGATCGTGCCGTCGCGGGTCGCGGCGATGGATCCCTTCATGTGGTAGTCGCGGGCGAACGCGGTCGACATCAGGTGCTCGCTGCGGTCCTCGACCCACTTCACCGGGCGTTTGGTGACGATGGAGCCGACGACGGCGAGCACGTAGCCGGGATAGATGCCGACCTTGTTGCCGAAGCCGCCGCCGATGTCGGGGGAGATGATCTGGATCTTGTGCTCGGGGATGCCGGCGACGAGAGCGTAGACCGTGCGATGCGCGTGCGGGGCCTGGTTGGTCGACCAGGCGGTGAGCTTGCCGGTGACCGGGTCCATGTGCGCGATCGTGCCGCAGGTCTCCATCGGCGAGGGGTGCACCCGCGGGTAGAGCATGTCCTGCTCGACGACGACCTCGGCCCGGGCGAAGACCTCGTCGGTCTCGGCCTTGTCGCCGGACTCCCAGTCGAAGATGTGGTTGTCGGTCTTGTCCTTGATGTCGTCGCGGATGACCGCGGCGTCGGGATCGAGCGCCTTGGTTGCGTCGATGACCGGCGGCAGCGGGTCGTACTCCACGTCGATGAGGTCGAGCGCGTCGCGGGCGGCGTACTTGTCCTCGGCGATGACGAAGGCGACCTCCTGGCCGTGGAAGCGCACCTTGTCGGTGGCGAGCACGGCCTGCACGTCCATGGACAGGGTCGGCATCCACGCCAGCTTGAGCGTCTCCAGGATCGCTCCGGTGATGACGGCCTTCACCTTGGGGTGTGCCTCGGCGGCGGAGGTGTCGATCGAGACGATGCGCGCGTGGGCGTGCGGGCTGCGCAGGATCGCGCTGTGCAGCATCCCGGGCAGGACGATGTCGTCGAGATAATTGCCCTTGCCGCGGACGAAGCGCACGTCCTCCTTGCGGGCCATCCGGCCGAATCCCATCGGATTTCCGGCGGGTGACCGCTGCTCGTCGGGGGTGACCGGTCGTTCCGTGGTCGTGCTCATGCCGGTGCCCCTTCGGTGGCGACGGTTACCGCGGGATGCTCGGCCGCCCAGCGGATCGCGCGCACGATGTTCTGATAACCGGTGCACCGGCAGATCTGCCCGGAGATCGCCTCCCGGATGGTGGCCTCGTCCGGATTCGGCTGGGCATCGAGCAGGGCCCGGGCGGTGAGCATCATCCCCGGGGTGCAGAAGCCGCACTGCAGGCCGTGCTCGGCCATGAAGCCCTCCTGCACCGGATCGAGCGTGCCGTCCACCTCCAGGTCCTCGACGGTGCGGATCGCGTGGCCGCCGGCCATCGCCGCGAGCACGGTGCAACTCTTCACCGGCAGGCCATCCATCAGCACCACGCAGGTGCCGCACTGGGAGGTGTCACAACCCCAGTGGGTGCCGGTGAGGCCGAGGTCGTCGCGGATGAAGTGCACGAGCAGCGTCCGCGCCTCGACGTCGCGGGTGACCTCCTCGCCGTTGACCGTCATGGTCATCTGCATCGGTCTACGCCCTTCCGCTCGCGCGCTCGACGGATGTTCGGAGGGCCCGTTTGGTGAGCTCCTCGGCGAGGTGCAGCTTGTAGTCCACCGGACCGCGCTGGTCAGCGACCGGATTGGCGGCCGCGGCGGCGAGCCGGGCGGCCTCGGCGATGGCGGCCTCGGTGGGTTCCTTGCCCAGCAGGAACGCCTCGGCCTCCGGGGCGCAGAAGTGCTCCGCGCCGACCGCACTGAGCCCGACGCCGACGTCGGCGATCCGACCGTCCCGCAGTACGAGGTACGCCGCCGACGCCGCGGCGCCCCAGTCGCCGGCCCGCCGCTCCACCTTCTCGTGGGCGCTGCCGGCGCCGGGCCGGATCGGCACCCGGATCTCGGTGAGAATCTCGGCGTCCCCGACGACCGTCTCATAGGGGCCGGTGTGAAACTCGCGGGCCGGGACGCGGCGCTCGCCGCCGGCCGAGCGGATCACCATGGTCGCGCGCAGCGTCGAGCCGATGGCCGACAGGTTCTCCGCCGGGTCGGCCTGGCAGAACGAACCCCCGACGGTGCCTCGGTTGCGCACCACGGGGTCGGCGATCATCCGCTCGGCGTCGTGAAAGACCGGGTAGTGCTCGCCGACGAGGGCGGAGGCGAGCACGCTGGCATGCCGGGTCATCGCGCCGAGGACCAGGTCGTCGGCGTCCACCCGGATGTAGTCCAGGTCGGTCAGGTCGTTGATGTCGATCACGCAGTCCGGCGTGGCCAGGCGCAGCCGCATCATCGGGAGCAGGCTGTGCCCGCCGGCGATCAGCAGGGAGTCCGGACCGCGCTCGGCGAGTAGTTGCAGGGCATGCTCGACGCTGCTGGCCCGCTCGTAGTCCACCGGTGCCGGTGTCTGCATCCGTTCCACCACCTCAACTCGGGCTGACGTTGCCCGCGTCGCCTGAGGTGGAGTGTGCCCTCGCGTGCTGGACGCGGCAATGGCACCGACCGGTCTGTACCCCGGAAGGGCTAGTCGACGAGGTCGAACCGGGCAGGTTGGCCTCGCGGGGCCGCGGTGCGGCATCATGACGTGGTGAGCGTGTCAGCGGTTCCCCGGGCCCAGGCCGCGGGCGACGCCGCCTGCGTCGCCGCTGTTGACCTGGCCCGGGCCGCGATCCTGGAGTCCGGCGTCGCCGCCGGAGCCGACGCGATCGGCGATCACGTCGGGATCGAGGTCGACGCCCAGCGGGTCGTCACACACCTGTTCGCCGCGGAGCTGGACGGCTACCGGGGCTGGCGCTGGGCGGTCACCGTCACCCGCGCGTCCCGGGCCAGGCAGCCGACCGTCGACGACGTGGTGCTGCTGCCCGGTCCCGACGCGCTGATCGCGCCGCAGTGGGTGCCCTGGGGCGAGCGGCTGCTGGCCAGCGACCTGGGCGTCGGTGACCTGCTGCCCGCCGAAGCCGACGACTCCAGACTGGTCCCGGCGTACGTCGAGAGCACCGATCCCGAGATCGAGGCGGTGGCGCTGGAACTCGGCCTCGGCCGCTTGCGGGTGATGTCCGCCGACGGTCGCGACGAGGTGGCCGAGCGTTGGTACGCCGGCGGCACCGGCCCGCGTACGGCGATGGCCGCGCATGCGCCGGCCCGTTGCGGCAGCTGCGGCTTCTACCTTCCCCTCGCGGGATCCATGCGGGTGGCGTTCGGCGTGTGCGGCAACGAGTACGCCCCGGCCGACGGCCGTGTCGTGGAGGTGGGGTTCGGCTGCGGTGCCCACTCCGAGGCGGCGATCGCGCCGGCGCTGTATGCGGCGCCGGGACCGGCGTACGACGACGGGACCCTCGATCTCGACGCCGGCAGCCCCCCGGGCGCGGCCGCCGCCGACGAGCCCGATAGCTGACCGCGGCCGCTTCGGTGCCGGGCGACCCCTTCGACACCGAGGGCGTCAGGCGCCGGGTCCTCGACGCGTGGGCGGACTCCCCGGCGCGGTTCCGCGAGGACGCCAACGCCGAGGAGGACTACGCCCTCGGCGGGTACCGCGACCGGCTGATCGTCGAGCTCGCGCAGAACGCCTCGGATGCCGCCGCGATCGCGGCCGAGCCGGGCCTGCTGCGCATCCGGCTGCACGCCGCCGAACTGTGCGTGGCCAACACCGGGGCGCCGCTGGACGCCGCGGGCGTCGCGGCGCTCGCCAGCCTGCGGGCGTCGGCGAAACGTGGGGGCGGCACGGTCGGCCGGTTCGGTGTCGGCTTCGCGGCGGTGCTCGCGGTCACCGGCGAACCGTCCATCCTGTCGACGTCGGGCGGGGTGCGCTTCTCCGCGGCCGCGACCCGCCACGAGGTCGATGCGCTGCCCGGGCTGGCCGACGAGGTTGAGCACCGGGCCGGCGCCGTCCCGGTGCTGCGGTTGCCGTGGCCGGCGCCGGGGCTGCGCGATCCACCGTTCACCACCGAGGTGCGGCTGCCGCTGCCGGCCGGCGTCGCGGATCGGGTGCGCGCGATACTCGACGCCGTCGACGCCGGGCTGCTGCTCGCGCTGCCGGGCCTCACGCAGATCGACATCGACGGGCGAGTGCTGCGCCGTGAGGACGACGGTGCCGATGCCGTCACGCTTGTCGACGGGTCCCGGCGTACCGCCTGGCGGGTGCACCGGGCCGCGGGTGCGGTCGCC
>JBPCOR010000226.1:0-5048 GCA_051000035.1 Mycobacteriales bacterium
CGGCCGCACCGGGCTGGCACGCGGCGGCCGCGGCGGTGCCGCCCGCGGTCATCGCGGTGGCAGCGGCGAGGACGGCGGTGACACGTCGTGACGCCGACCAGGATCTCATGTCACAGAGTGTGACACGACACGGCGCGCCGCCGATCCGGGCGGGCACGACGCGCGATGCTCGTGCATCCGTCGACAAGGGATCATGTCGAGTTTCCCTCGCCGTTGAACGGGTCGCGTTGCCTCCAAGGTGTGACGTCGGCCCGAATCGCGCGGCTGCGATCGCTGTGCGAGCCGGGACTTCCGGCGGTGATCGCACACCGCGGCGCGAGCGGCTACCGGCCGGAGCACACGATCGCCGGTTACCGGCTCGCGATCGCGCTCGGCGCGGACTACATCGAGCCGGACTTGGTGCCGACCCGCGACGGCGTCCTCGTCGCGCGGCACGAGAACGACATCGCCACCACGACCGACGTCGCCGCCCGCCCCGAATTCGCCGACCGGCGCACGACCCGGATCATCGACGGCGACGAGGTCACCGGCTGGTTCACCGAGTATTTCAGCTACCCGGAGCTACGGACGCTGCGCGCCCGCGAGCGACTGGCGTGGCTTCGCCCGGACAGCGCCCGGCGGGACGGGCGCTACCGGGTGCCCAGCTTCGGGGAGATCCTGGACCTGGCCCGGTGGGAATCGTGGCGCCGCGGCCGGCCGATCGGCGTCTACCCCGAGCTGAAACACCCGAGCTACTTCGCCTCGATCGGGCTCGCGACCGAGCCATTGCTGATGCGCACCCTCGCCTCCCGTCAGCCCAGTGCGCGGCACACCCCGGTCGTCGTCCAGTGCTTCGAGGCGGCCAGCCTGCGACTGCTGCGCCCGCACCTGCGCAACCCGCAGGTGCTGCTGCTCGAGGCACCGCCGGCCGAGCCGCTGGCCGACATCGCCCGCTACGCCGACGCGATCGGGCCGGACAAGTCACTGGTCATCCCCCGCGGCGCCGACGGTCGGCTTGCTCGGCCGACCTCGCTGGTCGATGACGCTCATGCCGCCGGACTCGCCGTACACGCCTACACGTTTCGGTCCGAAAACGCCTTCCTGGCAGGCGATTTCACCCGGGGCGAGGATCCGGCGGCCGGCGGCGACGCTGTCGGGGAGTTGGTGGCGTACCTGCGCACCGGGATCGATGGCGTCTTCAGCGACCAGGTGGACACCGCGGTCGCGGCCCGAGCCTCGCTCCGCGACCAGGCGACCGGGGGTCCGCTCCCGGCGGCGTATGCACTTGCCCGGGCCGCTGGGGCAAGTGCATAGCGGCGCCGGAGACCCGGATGGTGATGCACGCTTGCCCGCCGATCGGGTCGGGCCCTCAGATGAGGTCGTGCAGGACGAGCGTCTGCTCCCGGCCGGGGCCGATCCCCACCGCGCTGACCCGCGCGCCGCAGAGCTCCTCGACCCGCCGTACGTAGGCCCGCGCGTTGACCGGCAGGTCCGCGAAGCTGCCGGCCGCGGAGATGTCCTCCCACCAGCCGTCCAGGTATTCATAGATCGGCCTGGCGTGGTGGAACTGCGTCTGCGTCATCGGCATCTCGTCGTGCCGCTCGCCGTCCACGTCGTACGCGACGCAGACCGGCACCTGGTCGACGCCGGTCAGGATGTCGAGCTTGGTCAGCACGAAATCGGTGATGCCGTTGACCCGGCCGGCGTAGCGCGCGACGACTGAGTCGAACCAGCCGCAGCGGCGCTCCCGGCCGGTGACAACGCCGTATTCTCCGCCGGTCTTGCGCAGGAATTCACCCCACTCATCGAACAGCTCGGTCGGGAACGGCCCCGACCCCACCCGCGTCGTGTAGGCCTTGACGATCCCGACGATGCGATCCAGCCGGTTCGGCCCGATCCCGGCGCCGATGCATGCGCCACCGGCGGTTGGGTTCGACGACGTGACGAACGGATAGGTCCCGTGGTCCACGTCGAGCATCGTCGCCTGCGATCCCTCGAATACGACGAGCTTCCCGGCGTCCAGCGCCCGGTTGATCAGCAGCCCGGTGTCGCGGATGCGGGGCGCCAGCTTCTCGGCGTAGCCGAGGTATTCGGCGTAGATCGCGTCGGCGTGCAGCGCGGTGCGGTTGTAGAGCTTGACCAGGATCTGGTTCTTCTCGTGCAGGGCCGCGTCGAGCTTGTCCCGCAGGATCTTCTCATCGAGCAGATCCTGCATGCGGATCCCGATGCGCGCGACCTTGTCGCCGTAGGCCGGGCCGATGCCGCGCCCGGTGGTGCCGATCTTGGCCTTGCCGAGATATCGCTCGGTGACCTTGTCCAGAGCCCGGTGGTGCGGCATGACGAGGTGGGCGTTGGCGGAGATGACGAGACCGGCGATGTCGACCCCGCGGGCCTGCAGCTCGTCGAGCTCCTCGAAGAGCGCCGCCGGGTCGACGACGACTCCGTTGCCGATCACCGTCGTCTCGGCGGTGAGGATGCCGGACGGGATGAGCCGCAGCGCGAACTTCTCCCCGCAGGGCGTCACGACGGTGTGCCCGGCGTTGTTGCCGCCCTGGTAGCGGACGACGAGATCGGACCTGCCGCCGAGCGCGTCGGTCACCTTGCCCTTGCCCTCGTCGCCCCACTGGGCGCCGATGATGACGACTGCCGGCATCGCGATGATCTCCGGTCGGTTACGGACCAGGCTAGGGCGGGCAACGCGCGCCGGTGCGAGGGTAACGGACACCGATGTGCTCGTCGTCGTCGTCGTCGGCACCGCGGCCACCCTGACCGGACCACGTTTCGGGTGAGAGGCATGGGACGGGGGTGACAAGAGCGAAACCTTCATGTATACCTCGGACCAGTCAGTGAGCGTGCGCGACACGCCGATGCGCATTCCGGTGTGTGCATGCGGACGCCCGAAGCCGTGGGGGCGGCACCGATACGTCGAGGAGCCTCCGTCCCGTGCAATGTCATTCCTGCGCCCAACCGCCAGGCAGCGCGACCGCGGCCACGGCCGCCCGCCGGCGTGGTCGCCGCTGCCTGCTCGCCCTGCTCGCCCTGCTCCCCCTGCTCGCCGGCCTCCTGCTGGCCGTCACCGCGGGCGGTGCGGCGGGCGCGACGACCAGGGGCGACACCGCCCTCGCGTGGGCGAAGACGCAGATCGGCAAGGCCTACCAGTGGGGCGGCGCCGGACCGAATGCGTATGACTGCTCCGGCCTGACCATGCGCGCGTACGAGCACGCCGGCCTGGCGTTGCCGCATTCGTCCGCGGCGCAGTACGCGGCGACCGACCAGTACCGGGTGGCGTCGAATGCGCTCGTGCCCGGTGACCTGCTCTTCTACGGCAGCTCGGCCGGCACCATCCATCACGTATCGCTCTTCGCCTACCGCAACTCCGACGGGTCGGCCGAGGTGTTCGACGCCCAGGGCGACGGTGTCCCGGTCGGATACCAGCGGTCCTACGGCGACTACTTCGCCGCCACCCGGCCGTACGGCGTCAGCGCAGCCCCGCCACCGCCGGTGACGATGCCGACGTCACCGCTGGTGTCATCGCGGCTCACCGGCGATTTCGACGGCGACGGCAAGGCCGACCTCGCGGCGTTCGTGCAGTCCGCGCCCAACGTGCTGCAGTTGTGGGTGTGGCGCTCCACGACGGTGCCGGGCGGGCCGCCTAGCGCCGCGCAGAAGTATCTGGCCTGGCAGGGCAGCGGCTTCACCCTCGCCCAGCTGCGCCCCGCGGTCGGCGACATCGACGGTGATCGCCGGGCCGACATCGTCGCGCTGTACAACGCCTCCGGCGACCGGATATCGCAGTGGGTCTGGCGGGCGACCGGGCAGCCCGGCCGGGTCAGCTTCTCGGTGAGCCGCACCCAGGTCGGTGACCATCCCGGCTGGAGCGCACTGACCGTCCGGACGACCATGGCCGACCTCGACGCGGACGGCCGGGCCGACATGGTGGCGTTCGTGGAATATCAGCGGGGCGCCGTCGGCATCTGGGCGTGGCACTCGACCACCGCTCCCGGCCGGAGCTCGGCGACGGCGTACTCGATGTATGTCGGTTCGGCGCCCGGCTGGGCCATCGGCAACGCCAGGATCACGGCCGGCGACCTCGACGGCGATCACCGCGACGACGTGATCGGCTTCTACGACCTCGGCCGCGGCCGGGTGAAGATCTGGTACTGGCGCTCGCTCGGCGCGCGGCCGCTCGCCGCGAAGGTCCTGCTGCGCGACAGCGTCACGGCCGGCTGGTCGGTCAACACGGTGCAGCCGATGGCGGCCGACCTCGACGGCGACGGCAAGCCAGATCTGGCTGCCTTCGTGAGCCCGAGGACTGGCACCGAGGAGCTGTGGGCCTGGCACACGGTGAGCCGTTCCGGCGCGGCGCCGACGCCGGTCTGGATGGCCCGGCTGTGGTGGGGGACCGGCTGGAACGCCACCCAGATGATGCCGTTCACCGGTGACATCGACAACGACGGCCGCGACGACATCGGCGCCTTCTATGACTACGGCGGCGGGCATGTGCGGTCGTGGATCTTCCGCGCCACCGGGCATCCCGGCACGATGGCCATCGCCCGGCCCGTCTACCTATACGACACCTACGGCGCGACCTTTGCGACGCGGACGATGCGGGCGAGCTGACGGCTCAGCCGTCCAACCCCCGGCGAGCGGCCGGGTCGCATTCGTCGAGCAGCTCGGTGCACCGGGTGACCTCCTCGGATTCCCCGATAGCGCCGGCCGCCCGGGCCAGCGCGTGCACGCAGCGCAGGAACCCGCGGTTGGGTTCGTGCGACCACGGCACCGGGCCGAAGCCCTTCCAGCCGGCGCGGCGGAGCGCGTCCAGGCCACGGTGGTACCCGACACGCGCGTAGGCGTAGGAGTCGACGATCCGCCCGTCGGCGTAGGCACGGTCGGCAAGCTCGGCCCACCCACGGCTCCAGGCCGGGAACCGGGCCACCGCCTGCGCCGGGTCGTCGGCCTGGGCCAGCGCCGTCTGCGCGTCGACGTTCTCGGGCAGCCTGGTGGCCGCGGGTTCCGGTAGCAGATTCGATGGCATGAGCCTCATTCTCCCCGCCCCGCCGCCGTGGGTA
>JBPCOR010000230.1:0-2805 GCA_051000035.1 Mycobacteriales bacterium
GCCAGACGTCCACCATCACCGTGCGGGTGCCCGCCGGGGTGAAGGACGGGCAGCGGATCCGCATCCCCGGCAGGGGTTCTGCCGGCGGTGCGGGCGGTCCGCCCGGCGATCTGTACGTCGTCGTGCACGTGCGCCCGCACGAGATCTTCACCCGATCCGGTGCGGACCTGACGTTGACCGTGCCGGTGACCTTCCCCGAGGCCGTGCTCGGCGCGACCGTTCGGGTCCCGACGATGGACGGCTCGGTGGCGTTGAAGGTCCCGCCCGGAACGACGAGCGGGCGGACCTTCCGGGTGCGCGGCAAGGGAGTTCGCACCAAGTCCCGCACGGGCGATCTCCTGGTGACCGTCGAGGTTGCCGTACCGGGGAAGATCAGCGGTGCGGCGACGAAGGCGCTGGAGTCCTTCGCCGCGGCCCAATCGGAGGATCCGCGGGAGTATCTCGCCAGGTGGGTGAAGCGTGATGCCTGATCAATTGCCGTTCGGCGGCGGCGTTTCCGACGATGCCCCGGTCTTCGTCATTTCCGTCGCAGCCCAACTCGCCGGCATGCGCCCGCAGACGCTGCGCCAGTACGACCGGCTCGGCCTGGTCACCCCCGGGCGGTCGACCGGCGGCGGGCGCCGCTATTCGACCCGCGACGTGTTCATGCTGCGTGAGGTTCAGCGGCTGTCCCAGGACGAGGGCGTCAACCTCGCCGGCGTGAAACGGATCATCGACCTTGAAACGCAGGTCGAGGCGCTGCGGGCGCGGATCGAGGAGTTGCTGGACGAGCTCGCGCTGGTGCACGAGCAGGCCGCGGCCGCGGAGGCTGCCGTGCACGCGTCGTACCGGCGTGACCTTGTGCCGCGCCGGCCGATGCCGCTCGAGCCCTGGCAGCACCGCCGCTGACGCCGAATCCGATCGGGCGATGGCTGCGCGGCCGGCTGACGGCAGCACGATCCTCCCGCCGGGCATGCCACGGTGGCATATTTATGCCGCTCCGGCATCGATCGACGCCGAGGCGCAGGCGGCTCCGGAACGAACGCCGACCCATACTTGAGCGGAACAGACTCAACTAGATGACTGTTGCCTGTGCAGACGATACAACCCGCACGTCGAAGGATGCGATTGATGCAACCGGACAAGCTGACCACCAAGAGCCAGGAAGCGCTCGCCGCCGCGATCCGGCTGGCCGTCGAGCACGGCAACCCCGATGTCGAGCCGGCGCACCTGCTCGCGGCGCTGCTCGCGCAGGATGGCGGCATCACCGTGCCGCTACTGCAAGCGGCCGCAGTCGATCCACAGCGGGTCCGCTCCGACGCCGACGCGATGATCGCCGGGCTGCCCGGCGCCCACGGCTCCACGGTATCGGCGCCCCAGACCTCTCGCGGCACGATGCGGGCGATCACCGCCGCGCAGCAGTGCGCCGAATCACATGGCGATGAATACCTGTCCACCGAGCACCTGCTCGTCGGTCTGGCAACCGGCAGCGGTGAGGTCGCGTCGGCGCTGCGGGGGCTGGGGGCCACCCCCGATGCGCTGACCGCCGCCTTCACCACCGTCCGTGGCTCGCGCAAGGTGACCTCGCCGGATCCCGAGTCGACCTTTCAGGCGCTGGGGAAATACGGCGTCGACCTGACCGGGCGCGCCCGCGAGGGCAAGCTCGATCCGGTCATCGGCCGCGACAACGAGATCCGCCGCGTCGTGCAGGTGCTGTCCCGGCGTACCAAGAACAACCCGGTCCTCATCGGCGAGCCGGGCGTGGGCAAGACCGCGATCGTCGAGGGTCTGGCGCAGCGGGTGATCGCTGGCGATGTGCCGGAATCTCTGCGGGGAAAGCGCATCATCTCCCTCGATCTCGGCTCGATGATCGCCGGCGCGAAATACCGGGGCGAATTCGAGGAACGTTTCAAGGCCGTACTCACCGAGATCAAGGACGCCGGCGGGGAGGTCGTCACGTTCATCGACGAGCTGCACACCGTCGTCGGCGCTGGCGCGACCGGCGAAGGAGCGATGGACGCGAGCAACATGCTCAAGCCCATGCTGGCCCGCGGTGAACTGCGGATGGTCGGCGCGACGACGCTGGACGAATACCGCGAGCACATCGAATCTGATGCGGCGCTGGAGCGCCGGTTCCAGCCGGTGCTCGTGGGCGAGCCGTCGGTCGAGGACACCATCGGGATCCTGCGCGGTCTGACGGACCGCTACGAGGTGCACCACGGCGTGCGAATCACCGACGCCGCGCTGGTCGCCGCGGCGACCCTGTCCGACCGCTACGTCACCGCCCGATTCTTGCCGGACAAGGCGATCGACCTGGTCGACGAGGCGGCGTCCCGGCTCCGGATGGAGATCGACTCCCGGCCGGTCGAGGTCGACGAGATCGAACGCGCCGTACGCCGCCTGGAGATCGAAGAAATGGCGCTGGCCAAGGAGGATGACGCTGCGAGCAAGCAGCGGCTGGAACGCCTGCGCGCCAACCTGGCCGACCGGCGGGAGACGCTCGGTGAACTGACCGCCCGCTGGCAGCAGGAGAAGAAGGCGATCGATGGCGTACGCGCGGCCAAAGAGGAGATGGAAGGGCTGCGGGGTGAGGAGGAACGCGCCGAGCGCGACGGCGACCTGGGCCGGGCGGCCGAGCTGAGGTACGGCCGGATCCCCCAACTGCAGAGCCAGCTCGACGAAGCGTCGGCGGCGGTGGCCGGCGAGGGCGCGATGCTGAAGGAGGACGTCGGCCCCGACGACGTCGCCGACGTCGTAAGTGCCTGGACCGGGATCCCCGCCGGTCGACTGCTCGAGGGCGAGACCGCCAAGCTGCTGCGGATGGAG
>JBPCOR010000254.1:0-2693 GCA_051000035.1 Mycobacteriales bacterium
GTGACCTGCTTCGGACAGATGCAGCGCGGTCGGCCACCCGCAGAATCCGTCGCCGCCGAGAACTACGATGCGCATGCGCGCCCCTTCATCAGCTGGACCGCCACCGGTCGATGATCCGTCGACGGCCGCCGGTCGGCCCGCCGTCGATCGCGTTGACGCTACCGTATGTGTGCGCCGCGACCCCGCTCGCCGGCGCCGGCTGGCTGCCCGGCCGTCGGGTGTGACACGGGCTACGGCTGGCGACCTTGGCGCCGGCACCGCCTCGGGTGGCCGTATGCTGGGCTCCGTGCGTGTTCCCCTATCGGCGACAACGTCCCGACTGTTCGCGATGTCCCGGACACATACCGGCATCAAGATGACCCGTTACCTGGTGGCGTCGGGCGTGACGACGATCGCGAGCATGGTGTCGTTCGTGGCGCTCTTCGGCACCCAGACGCTGGGATCCAAGGGCAGCGCGCTGGTCTCCTCGGCGCTGGGCACGGCGGTCGGCTACGGGCTGAACCGCAACTGGGCCTGGGGCAAGCGCGGCCGTTCGCATCCGTGGAAGGAAATCCTTCCGTACTGGATCACCGCGGTCATCACCTGGGTCGTCGCCTCGCTGGTGACCGGGTGGGTCAACGGCCTGGTCCGGACCCACACATCCAGTCACGCCGTCCGGACCACGATCGACGCCATCGCCTATCTCGGGACCTACGGCGCGCTGTTCGTGATCAAGTACGCCGTCTTCGACCGGCTGTTCAAGGGCGGTAAGGCACCCGCCGAGGCGGCCGAACCGAGCGTCGTCCGCGGCGGCTGAGCTCCTCCCTCGCTACGCCGCCGCCGCTCAGCCGTACCCGTCTGGCTGGCTTCCTCCCTCGCTCCGCTCCTCACTCGCTGCGCTCGCTGCGATGCTCACTCGATCGTCGCTCAGCCGCCTTCGAGCGGCTTGCGGGCGACGCATAGCACCGACTGCCCGAACGGCGGCCGGACCGCGCTCTCGACGGCGCGGGTCAGCGGGATGGCGATCTTGTCATAGACCCAGACCAGCTTCGGGTTCGGCTTCCCGATCCCGCCGCGGTGCACGGCGAGCCACCAGCCGATGCCGCCGAGGAAGTTGATCGGCCTGGCGACCTCGACCCGCAGGCCACCCTTGTGCACCGCCTCGGTGATCGTCCTGGGCGTGTAGCGCCGGTAGTGCCCGATGGCCTTGTCGAAGTCGCCGTAGAGCGCCATGTAGGCCGGCACCCAGTGGATCATGATGCCGCCGGGCTTCAACGCAGCCGCGAGATCCCGCACGCCGGCCGCGTCGTCCTCGATGTGCTCCAGGACGTTCATCGCGATGATCGTGTCGACCGGCCGGTCGATCGCGACCCTTCCGGGCAGGCTCAGCTCGATGATCTCGACTCCCGGCCTGCCGTCGTAGACCTCGTGCAGGCCGGCCAGGCACTGCGGCGCGAAGTCGGACAGCACCAGCCGATCCAGGCCCAGCTCGTAGAGCTTCTCGGAGAAGTAGCCCATGCCGGAACCGACCTCCAGCACCGACCGGCCGCAGTACGGCGCGACGGTGTCGATCTCCCACTGGCGGTACGCCGGAGCGTGGGTGGCGCCGACGCCCGCCTCGGCGTTGAAGCCTTGGGAGGACGCGATCGCTGCCTCGTCAGGCTTACCGGACGATGCGCTCATCAAGGCTCCTGATCAGATGGCTCGGCACGGTCCCGGCGATCGTAGCGGCGGTCAGCGATGAGCCCGCGCCGCCCGGCGCTCGCGCAACCAGGTGCCGAGGACGACGCGGCCGTAACGCGCGCCATAGACGACGTTGTTGCCCTTCTTGCTCGCACCCGCCGCCCGCTGGCGGAAGGTGCCCGGCACCTCCAGCACCCGGAAGCCGTGGCTCATCGCGCCGATCAGCAGCTCGGAGGACTGGTACTGCGGCTGCAGCAGGGTGACCTGCTCGGTCACCTCGGTGCGCATCGCGCGCATCCCGAAGGATGTGTCGGTGATGTGCTGGCCGGTGAGCAGGCTGACCACCCGGGCGAAGACGTGCACCCCGTGCTTGCGCATCGTGTCGGTGATCTCGTAGTAGCCGAGCTTGCGGGAGCCGGTCACGAAATCGGCGGTGCCGTCGAGGATCGGGCGGACCAGGTCGGGCAGTTCCTCCAGGTGGTACTGCCCGTCGGCGTCGGTGGTGGCGATGATCGAGGCGCCGTGCTCGCGGGCGATGCGGTAGCCCAGCCGCAGCGTCGCACCCTGCCCGCGATTGACCGGCAGCTCGACGACGTAGGCACCGTGCTCGCGGGCCACCTCGGCGGTCCGGTCCCGGCAGCCGTCGGTGACCACGACGGTCGAGACCGGCAGGTCGCACACGGTCTTCGGCATCTCCTCGATGACCTGCCCGATCGCGTCCTGCTCGTTGTACGCCGCTATCACCACCGCCAGCTCTGCCAGTGGCGTCGCGCCGTAGACGGCGACGAAATCGGCGACCGCGGCGTTGTCGATGGCGATGTCGCGGGCGGCGACCCGCGCGGCGGTGCGGCGCTGCGCCATCATCTGGCGCTTCGCCGGCATCGACGCGATGGCTGCGGCCGCTGCGGCGTGCACGGCGTCGCCGCCGCCGGGATGACCCGCGAGCGCGTCGTGAGCGGCCGGGGACTCCGCCAGCTGGTTCGAGGTGTGCTCGCCGGTGGGCTCAGGCATCACGTTCCTTGTCGGTCGCG